>NZ_JBNFOJ010000203.1:0-5168 GCF_057364705.1 Brevundimonas sp. CURTG3B2_SDJG | reverse complement strand
CCGGCCCAGCCGGCCGCCCCGTCGCTGCAGGACCTGGAATCGAGCCTGGCCGGCGCCTCGGCCCAGCCGGCCCCGGCGCAGCAGGCTCCGGCCCAGTAAGGTGGGCGGGGACCTTATCCCCGCCTTCCTCTTCCGCCCTCAAAGTCTCCGCAAATCGCCGCCCGAATCGGCGGTAGAGTGATCTCCCATGGCCCGTTACGTGTTCATCACCGGCGGCGTGGTTTCCTCATTGGGAAAAGGCCTCGCTTCCGCCGCTCTCGGCGCGCTTCTGCAAGCGCGCGGCTACAAGGTTCGCCTTCGTAAGCTCGACCCCTATCTGAACGTCGATCCGGGCACGATGAGCCCGTATCAGCACGGCGAGGTCTTCGTGACCGACGACGGGGCCGAGACCGACCTCGACCTCGGTCACTACGAGCGCTTCACCGGCGTGTCGGCGGCGAAGTCGGACAACATCACCACGGGCCGGATATACTCGACGATCCTGGAGAAGGAGCGACGCGGGGACTACCTCGGCGCCACCGTCCAGGTGATCCCGCACGTCACCGACCAGATCAAATCCTTCTGCCTGACGCCGGCCCTGACCGATGACGGCGAGGAGGTCGATTTCGTGCTGGTGGAGATCGGCGGCACGGTCGGCGACATCGAGGGGCTGCCGTTCTTCGAGGCCATCCGCCAACTGGGCCAGGACCTGCCGCGCGGCCAGTCCTGCTTCGTGCATCTGACGCTGCTGCCCTACATCAAGACCGCCGGCGAGATGAAGACCAAGCCGACGCAGCATTCGGTCAAGGAGCTGCGCTCGATCGGCATCCAGCCCGACATCCTGCTTTGCCGCTGCGAATTCCCGATCCCGCCCGAGGAAAAGCGCAAGATCGGCCTGTTCTGCAATGTGCGGGAAAGCGGCGTGATCCAGGCGATGGATTCGGCCGACATCTACGCCGTGCCGCTGGACTATCACCGCGAGGGGTTGGACGCCGAGGTGCTGGCGCATTTCGGCATCACCGACGCGCCCGCGCCGGACCTGTCGATGTGGCAGGAGATCGCCCGCCGCAGGCTGCAGCCCGACGGGGAGGTCACCGTGGCCGTGGTCGGCAAGTACACGGTGCTGAAGGACGCCTACAAGTCGCTGATCGAGGCCCTGCACCACGGCGGCGTCGCCAACAACGTCAAGGTCAACATCGACTGGGTCGAGGCCGAGACGTTCGAGGGCGACCGCGAGGCTTGCGAGGCGCGACTGCAGGGCGCGCACGCGGTGCTGGTCCCCGGCGGCTTCGGCGAGCGCGGCTCCGAAGGCAAGATCGAGGCGGCCCGCTTCGCCCGCGAACGCAACATTCCGTATTTCGGCATCTGCTTCGGCATGCAGATGGCGGTGATCGAGGCGGCGCGGAACCTGGCCGGCTATCCCAAGGCCTCGTCGACCGAGTTCGGCCCGACGACCGAGCCGGTGGTGGGGCTGATGACCGAGTGGACCCAGGGCAATCAGAGGGTGCTGCGTCAGCAGGGCGGCGACCTGGGGGGCACCATGCGGCTGGGCGCCTATGATTCCACTCTGAAGCCGGGGTCCAAGATCGCGCAGATGTACGGCTCGACGACCATCAGCGAGCGCCACCGCCACCGCTACGAGGTCAACATCAACTATCGCGAGGCGATCGAGCGGAAGGGCGGCCTGACCTTCGCCGGCCTGTCGCCCGACGGAGTCCTGCCCGAGACGGTCGAGCGCGAGGACCACCCGTGGTTCATCGGGGTGCAGTATCATCCGGAGCTGAAGAGCCGTCCGTTCGCGCCGCACCCGCTGTTCGCCGGCTTCATCGCCGCGGCGGTGGTGCAGAGCCGTCTGGTCTGAGCCCGGCCTCGTCGGGCGGACTGGGCGGCCTGTCCGACCATTCGTCCGAAAGGACGCCCGGGACGGCGAGGGCGCTTTCGAACGGCCGACGAAGCCGACAGCGGACGCACGTCTGCATGCCAGGGATCGAGCGGCTGTCCACGAACAGATGGCCCTTAAAGCGGCAGCGCAGGGAATTGAACATGGTCGCCTCGATCCGGGACAACCGTGTTCCTCTTTCTGCTGAGCCGCAAGAAAAATAGGTATTTCCAAGACTTGCGCAGATGGTCGATCAGGTCGGCCTTCGCACGCGGCGGCGCTCAGGCGAGAAGCGCCAGCAGGGCGAAGCTGGCCAGCCAGTGCTCGCCCATGTAGTCGCCGGTGACATGGGACAGGGCGGCGTCCAGGTGGGCCGCGGCCGCCCGGCCCGCGACGGCCGCGCGGACATCGTCGTCCGGAAGGGCCGAGGCGATCTCGCGCCAGCACCAGGCCCGGCTCAGGTTCAGGCCGTCCAGGTGGGCGATCTTGCCGTCCGACCGGTCGCTGACGCGCGCGGGCGTCAGCAGGGTCGCGGGCCGCCCTTCCGCCAGGGCGGGCAGGAAGGCGTCGAACCAGACGCGGAAATCGTCGGGCGACAGCGCCTGACGCATCAGGACGGCCTCCGCCAGGGCGGGCGACAGGAACTCGTCCTGCGACGGCTCCCACGCCTGGCAGTCGCGATCCTGGGCGTGCCAGCGCCATGCGGCCGCGCGGCACAGAGCGGCCAGATCGGCGTCGTGGGCGTCGGCGTAGTCCAGCGTCAGGCGCAGGGCGAAGGCGGTGTTGTAGTGGGTTCCGACGCGCACCGGATAGTCGGCCAGGGGCAGGAAGGCCTTGAAGCGCTCGGCGAAGACCTGGGCCAGCGGCCGCAGAGTCTCGGCCCAGCGGCGGCCCTCGCCGGTCTCATGCCGCTCCAGCTCCGCCGCCAGCATCAACAGCCAACCCCAGCCGTAGGGGCGTTCGAACCCCGCGCCTCCGGGCGGGCCAGATAGGCGGCCTCTCCGGCGATGTTCGACGGCGTGAACAGGTCGTCGGCCAGGAGGCGGATGCGGGCGGCCTCGGCCATGTCGGGATGCAGCCGATAGAGGGTGAACAGCGTCCACCAGCCATGCACGCAGGAATGCCAGTCGTAGCTGCCGAAGAAGATCGGATGCATGTCGCGCGGCGTGCGGGCGTCCTGCGGGCCCGTCAGCACGTGCATGATGTGGTTGGGATACTCGCGCGTCACATGCCCCAGCGCGGCGGCGGCGAAGCGGGAGGCGATCGTGGCGTCCAGGGCATGCGTCATGGTCAGAACCGGAAGGCCAGCAGGTACATCAGCGCCGTGTTCACGCCCAGCATGACCAGGGCGGTGGGGATCTGCGCTCGGATCACCCCGTTCAGCGCCTTGTCGCGGTCCGGCAGCTCCAGCAGGTTGGCGGGCACGACGTTGAAGTTCGCCGCCATGGGCGTCATCAGCGTCCCGCAGAAACCCGCCAGCATGCCGATGGCGCAGACAATGGCCGGGTTGCCGCCGAACTGATGGACCACGATCGGCAGGCCGATCGCCGCAGTCATCACCGGGAAGGCGGCGAAGGCGTTGCCCATGACGACGGTGAACAGCGCCATGCCCAGGCAGTAGGCGATCACGGCCAGCAGCGGGGTGGTGAGCGGCACGGTCTGGCTGACCAGATTTCCGACCACCCCGCCCACGTCCGCGGCCAGGAAGACCGCGCCCAGCGAGGCCAGCATCTGGGGCAGCAGGGCGGCCCAGCCGATGGAGTCCATCAGCCGGCGGCCCTCCTGAACCGGCGCCATGACCGGCGGGCGGAACCAGGCCATGGCCACGACCAGGGCGATCAGGCAGCCCAGGCCCAGGGCGATCAGCGTCGTCTGGGTCGAGGAGATCAGCCAGGCTCCGGCCCCGGTGTGCTTGGCCAGCAGCGTGCCGCCCACCGCCACCAGGGGGATGACCAGGGCCGGGACGAAGAGCGCGTTTCCCCGGACGGCCGCGCCCTCGCGCCGCTGTTCCAGCGTGGTGGTGGCCGGCATGCCGACGCCCATCCTGCCCACGGCGCCGACGACGACCAGGGCCACGACCAACAGGCCGTTGCCCAGGCCGCCCAGGGCGTCGCCGAACAGCATGGAGGCGGCGATCAGGCCCCAGAACAGGGTGTTGCGGATCCGGGTCGGATGCGACCGGTCCAGGGCGGTGAAGACGGCGAAAGCCAGGAACATCAGGCCGACGACGAGGTAGGCGTGCTGCAAGGTGATCATCGTGCGGCCTCCGACGGGAGGGCGGGCGCGGCCAGGTCGCGCTTCACCGCGCGGTCGAACAGCCACAGCCTGAGGCCATGCACCGCGAAGGCGCAGAGGGCCGTGGGGATGGCCCATAGCGAGATGTCCAGCGCCTCGACCTTCAGCCCGGCCTGCTCCAGGAAGCCGACCATCAGCACGATCGAACCGATGGCGATGAAGATGTCCTCGCCGAAGAACAGGCCGATGTTGTCGGTGGCCGCCGACATGCCGCGGATGCGGAAGCGGGCCTTGTCGGGCAGGGCGCCGTGCTCGGCCTCGGCCGCGCCTTCGGCCATGGGCGCGACCAGCGGCCGGACCATCTGCGGATGGCCGCCCAGCGAGGTCAGGCCGAGGGCGGAGGTGGCCTGGCGGACGAACAGATAGACCAACAGCAGCCGCCCCGCCGTCGCCGCCTTCACCCGGGCGATCAGAAGCCGGGCGCGCTCCTGCAGGCCCGCCCGCTCCAGCACGCCGATCACCGGCAGGATCAGCCAGGTGATGTGGAAATAGCGGTTGTCGTTGAACGCCTCGCCGAACCGGGTCAGCGTCTGAACGCCCGCGTCGAACAGGCCGCGCGCGTCCACGTCCGGCCCCAGCGCCGCCAGAACGCCGGTGACGATCGCGGCGGCCAGGATCACCAGCAACGGATTGATGCGGGCGATGAAGCCCACGACGACGACCAGTATCCCCAACAGAACCAGCATGCGGACTCCCCTCCGTGCCAAGGGACAGTCGCGCGGTTCGAGGCCGCGGAAAACCCCACATCCACGCCTCCGGGCCTTCGCCGGGATGGGCGGATTTCAACAGGCTCGGAACCCGTCCATCCCCCGCCCATGCGTGATCGTCTCCGGGGCCGTTCGGCCGAGGAGTTCGGGGAGGCGGCGGAGCCTGGGCGGCGAGGCCCGGAACCGGATGGGTCCCCTGCTTTCGCGTTGCGGGGACCGGGGTGAGTTTTCGGCGTCGCCGCCTGAGGCTCCGCGCGACCGGTTCACGCAGGCAGGACGCTGAGGGCTTCTGCACGGCTTCTCGCCGT
>NZ_JBNFOJ010000202.1:0-5214 GCF_057364705.1 Brevundimonas sp. CURTG3B2_SDJG | reverse complement strand
CGAACGGCGCGAAGGCGGCGGCGGGGGCGGCATGCAGATGCGCAATGGGCGGCCGGCGGGCGCGGCGGTCCGCCGATGCAGCCCGGACAGGGCCGCTTTAATCTTTTCGATCTATCACACCTAACCGCCTGCAGGATGAGATCCGCATCGCCGACGGTCTGCCGGTCCTGGACCTGCTGGACGGCGCCGCCACCTCCAGCCGCGGCGGCACGCCCCGGAACGAGGTTCAGCTTCAGACTGGCGTGTTCCGCAACGGGATCGGCGCCTTCATGTTCGCCAACTGGCGCGAAGGCACCCGCGTCGACGGCGGCGCGGGTCCGGACCTCAGCTTCTCGGACCAGGCGACGGTCAGCCTGAACGTCTTCATGGACCTGAACCAGCGGACCCGCTGGGTCGAGAAATTCCCTTGGCTGAAGGGCTCGCGCCTGAACCTCGGGGTCCAGAACCTGTTCGACACCCGCCCGGAAGTCACCGCGTCCGGCGGCGACACGCCGCTGAACTACCAGCCCGACTATCTCGACCCCCAGGGCCGGGTGGTCAGCCTGACGTTCCGCAAGATCCTGTTCTAGGGGCTAGGTTCTAGGGTCTGGGGGCTAGAGAGCAGGGGCGGAATCCCTGGAACCTAGTCCCTGGGACTTGGCCCCTTCTTTCCCCACCGCCGCTTCGGCTCTTCCCCCTTCGCCTTGGCCGCGATCTCCTTGAGCTTGCGCCCCTGCATCGCCGACAGGGCCTGCCCGGGAGCGCCCAGCTCCGGATCGCCGAACGCGCGTCCATGGGTCTTCACCCGCTCCGAAACGGAGTCCAGGAACTCGCCTTCCCATTCGGACAGCGAAACGCCCGCCTTCTCTGCCGAGCGGCGGGCGCGCTTGAGGGCGTTCAGGGCCGCGCGCTGCGCCGCCTTGCGCTGGGCTTCAAAGGGACTGGGTGGCGCTTTGCGTTTCACGAAGGGGCCAGGGTCTGGGGACTAGGGTCTAGGGGAGATCGATCCCCACGACGCAAAACTAGAACCTAGAACCTAACCCCTGGAACCTAAACCTCGCCCAGCGCCGACAGGTACAGGTCCAGGATCGCCTCTTCCTCCTGGCGCTTGGCCTTGTCCTGTTTTCGGATGCGGATGACCTTGCGCAGCGTCTTGACGTCGTAGCCTTCGCCCTTGGCCTCGGCGAAGACCTCCTTCATGTCCGTCATCACCGCCTGCTTGTCCTCCTCCAGGCGCTCCAGGCGCTCGATGATGGAGCGCAGGCGCCCCTGGGCCGTGGCGGTCAGCACGTCGGGCGACGAATCGAAGGCGGCGTCATCGGCCATGGGGAGAACTCCGGAGAAACGAACCGCCCTCAAGCGGCCCGAAGGGCGCTGGGGCGACAATGAGGGGCGACGCTAACCACGCCGCCACGCCCGACTCAACGCCGGACGCGAAAAAGGCTGCGGACAAGTCCGCAGCCTTCGAAACTTTCGCGCACGCCCGACTGGGCGCGGGTCTTCTTAGCCCTGCTTGGCCTTGAAGCGCGGGTCCGTCTTGTTGATCACATAGACGATGCCCTTGCGGCGCACGACCTTACAGTCGCGATGGCGACCCTTGAGCGACTTGAGCGAGCTGCGGACCTTCATGGTCGTCGTCCTGAGGCAAAGCAAAATAGAAAAGCCGCGGGACGAGCCTGCGGCGGAGCGGTGCGTATAGAGAGGCCCGGCGAAAAGGTCAACCGATGATGGCCGGCGAGGCCGCTGCGGCCGATCCGCGCCGGATTCCGCTCCACCTTGCCTCTATTTCACGTGATCCGCACGCCCCGATCGGCCACCGTCGGCCTCACGGAGGACCCTTAAGGCGTGGATTCCGATCTCCTGATGACCGCCATCGGCGTGATGGCCAGCGACCTGTGCCTGCTGCTGGCCGTCTTCCTGCTCGCCGCCCCCGGACCGCTGCGGCGAGCGAACCGGTTCCTGGCCGGCTTCCTGCTGCTGACCGCCGTGGACGTCGTCGGCTGGGCCTGGCGGCTGTTTCCCGAAGGGCTGCAGGAGGGCCTGATCTTTCGCCAACCCCTCGGCTGGCTGCAGGCCCCGCTGTTCTACGCCTACGCCCTGGCGCTGTGCTTCCCCGACCGGTCGGCCCGGGTCCACCTGGCCGGCGGCGCCGCCGCCGCGACGGCTTCGGCGCTCTCGCTCGCCCCGCGCGCCCTGGCCATGGCCTCGGGCGCGCCCTTCGAGACCGACCTCGACCGGATCGCCAACAGCGTGGCGGGCGAGGTGCAGTACTACGCCTACGCCGCCGCCATGGCCCTGCTGCTGGTCCGCTACCGCCAGACCTACCGGCGCACGCGCTCCAATCCGGACGACCGCACCTTCGCCTGGCTCGCCACGGTGCTCGGCTCCTCGCTGGCGGCCCATTCGCTGGTGTTCGCCAAGAGCGTGGCCGGCATCGCCGAGCATGCGGCGACTTATTCGGCGCTGAACCTCGTCGTCGGCCTGATCGCCGTGGCCCTCGCCTGCGCCCTGACCCTGACGGCGCTGACCCGGCAGGACCTGTTCCTGGGCGCCGTCCCGGAGCCCGACCTTCCGGCCCGCGCCGACCCTTCGCCCGTCCTCGCCTCGTCCTCGTCCGACGACCCCGCCCAGGCGCAGGCGATCGCCCGGCTGGAGGCCTTCATGGCCGCCCACCAGCCCTTCCTGGACCCCTCGCTCACCATCCGCGGCCTGGCCCGCCGCCTGGGCATGGGCCAGCGCGAGCTGTCGGCCCTGATCAACCAGCGCCTGGGCGTGCACTTCTTCGACTACGTGAACCGTTATCGGATCGACAAGGCGGCCGCCCTGCTGGCCGATCCCGCCATGGCCCAGGCCAGCGTCCTGGAGATCGCGCTGCAGTCCGGGTTCAACACCAAGTCCTCGTTCAACGCCGCCTTCAGCCGCCATCGGGGCGAGACCCCGACCGCGCACCGCCGCCGCGCCCTCGCCTGAGCGCCTCCGCGCGTCCGACTTCGCGAAGTCGGTCGCCGCCCCCTTCCGCGTCCGGCCATCCCTTCCCTGTCATTCCCAGGGAGACTTCGATGTCGCTTCGCCTCGCGCCCGTCCTGGCGCTGGTCCTCCTGATCCTCGGCGCCGCCGCCCCGGCCGCGGCCGCCGCCTCGCCCGAGGCGGCCATCGCCCGCCTGCTGGAGCCCTGGAGCCGCCCCGACGTCCCGGCGCCGCCGTCGTCGTGACCTTGGACGGCCAGGTCGTCGCCCGCGTCGCTGCGGGGTCCGCCGACATCGAGCAGGGCGCGCCCGCCACGACCCGGACCGCCTTCCACGCCGCCTCCGTCTCCAAGCAGTTCACCGCCTTCGCGATCCTGCTTCTCGAGCAGGACGGCAGGCTGTCGATCGACGATCCCCTATCGAAATACGTCCCCGAGGCCGAGGCCTACGGCGCCGTCCCCCTGCGTCGGCTGATGAACCAGACCGGCGGCGTGCGCGACGACGGCCTCCTGCTGGCCATGGCCGGCTGGCGCGACGAGGATCTGTTCACCGACGAACAGGTCCTGGGCGTGCTGACCCGCCAGCGCGCCGGCAACTTCCCGCCGGGCGAGCGCTATCAGTACACCAACGGCGGCTACGGCCTGCTGGCCGAGGTGGTGCGCCGCGTCTCGGGCCGGAGCCTGGCCGACTTCTGCCGCGACCGGATGTTCACGCCCCTGGGCATGACCCGCACCCGCTTCCAGGACGACGCCTCGGCCGTCATCCCCGGGCGCGCCGAATCCTACAGGCGCTCCGGCGACGGCTATGTCCGCGACGTCCTGACCAACGCCATCGCCGGCTCGACCGGCCTGGTGACGACCGCCGAGGACCTCAGCCTCTGGGCCCGCAATTTCGAGACCCCGATCGTCGGCGGCCCCGCCATCTTCCGCCGCATGGAAGAGCAGGGCGTTCTGAACGACGGGACGGTGAACTTCTACGCCCTGGGCCAGGAGCGTCACGCCTATCACGGTCTGGACACCTGGAGCCACGGCGGCCGCGACGCCGGCTACCGCAGCTTCCTTCTGCGCATCCCGGGGGAGCGCTTCACGGTCTCGGTGCTGAGCAATGCGTCCGACTTCGACACCGCCAAGGTCGCCTTCGCCGTCGCCGATCTATACCTCTCCGGCCGTCCCGCGTGGCGCGCCGATCCGCCGCCCGTCCAGGCCGCCCCCACGCCGGCGCTACTGGCCGCCTACGCCGGGGTCTACGAGCTCTTTCCCGGCCTGCTGTTCCACATCACCACCGACGGTCGCCGCCTTCTGTTCGCCATGGGCGACGGGGAGCCGGCCGAACTGCCCGCCCTGTCGGCGGCGTCCTTCCTGCTGAACCCCAAGACCGACCTGACCCTCGACTTTCCCGAGACGTCGGGGGCCGCGGCGCCCGGCCTGAAGTACCGCATCGGCCTGCACGGCGCCCTGGACGCGCCGCGGATCGCGCTCGCGCCCTTCTCGCCGGAAAGCGTCCGGCTCGAGGACTTCGCGGGCCGCTTCCACAGTCCCGAGCTTGAGACCGACTATGTGCTGGTGGTCCAGGACGGCCGGCTGGTCATGCGCCACCCCCGTCTGTCCCCGGTGGCCTTGCGCCCCTACCAGCCCGATGTCTTCGCCGGGGAGGAGGCCGCCTTCGGCCGGTTCGCCTTCCAGCGCGACGCCGCCGGACGGGTGACCGGCTTCGTCCTGTCGGGGCCGGTGGCGGAGGGGATCGTCTTCGTCCGGCGCGCCGAACCCTAGCGCGCCGCCAGCGGCCGACCGCGTTGCGAGCGTCAGCGCAACACCCGCGCTCAAGCAGCGAGCCGCCGCGCGGCGAGCGCTAGCGCACTAAAAAGCCGGAGCGATCTCTGGAGGCCTGGCCTCCGAGTTGAACGGAGGGTCTTCGGCGTTGCACCGCCGACGCGTCGCCCCTCCGCCACCAGGCCGTATCAGAGGACGCTCTCCCCTACGCCCGGCCTGTTCACCATTCCAACAACAAAGAGGGTTAATGACGCCGTTCGGGGAAGTTCACGGCAACGCTTTCCCCCGAGGGGCGCTTTATGGCGAACCGGCGCGGATAGCGCAGTTGTTATGACGCCGCCGCGCGAGGGGACACTAAGACTACCGCCATGCGTATCAGCCTTCGCCTCCTCCTGATTCTGTCGGTCGCCGCCTGCGCCCCCATGCTGCCCGAGGCGCCGCCCCTGCCGGCCCTGCCCTCCGCCGATCCCGCGCCCTCCGCTCCCGAACCGCCGCGCCAG
>NZ_JBNFOJ010000201.1:0-5377 GCF_057364705.1 Brevundimonas sp. CURTG3B2_SDJG | reverse complement strand
TGCGGGAAGCCGTCGCCGAACTGGACGCCTGGCTCGCCGCCGCCGCCCGCCGACCGTCTGTGGAGGGAGACGCGCTGGACGCGCGCCGGACGAGCGTGGAGGCGACCCGCGTCGCCGCCCTGCGCGGCCTTCCCCTGGTCCGCGGCGTCCAGAACGCCGACCTCAGGGCGCTCGGCGCGCTTGGCCCCTGTGTCGAAGGCGTCGCCGCCTGGCGCGACGATTGGAAAGACGCCCTGGGCCTGTCCGGCCGCCGGCCCAGAAAGATCCGTCCCGATCGCGACCGGCTGCTGCGCCTGCGCGACGACCTGATCGGCCGCATCGACCGCGCCCTGGCCGAACTCGCCACGACCCGCCCCCGCCGGGCCGACATCGAGGGCCGTCTGGCCGACTTGCGGAAACCGCTCTGACGTCCGGCGGGCGTCCGGCTAGGCGACGATCCGTCCGATCCGGACCAGGGTCCCGCTCGGATCGCTGACCGCGAACTCATAGGTTCCCCAAGGCTTCAGCCGGGGCTGGTCGTCGTTGATGATCAGCTCGCGCACCCGCTCCGCCACCGCATCGACGTCCTCGACGTAGAGGTAAAGCCCCAGGGGATTGTCTTCGGCCGTCGCGGGCCAGCCCGGCGTCTGGGTCAGGTGCAGATGCCAACCCCGGCCGTCGGCGAGGATCCTGTAGTTTCCGTAGTCGCTCATGACCTCGAAGCCGAGCCGCCGGTAGAAGGCTTCGCTGGCCTCCATGTCGCGGCTGGGGATGATCGCGATCGCCCTGTGCAGTTCCGTCATGAGTTCCGTTCCGAAGGATCGCGCAGCAGGGAGGCCGCGGTCAGCGCCGACCATGCCCCGAAGACCAGCGTGGCGACAACGGCCGGGACCAGGCTGAACGCCCCACCGCCGAACGCCAGCCAGCCGACGGCGAGCGCCGCGGCGGCGAGGCCCCAGGCTCCCGCGATCTTGGCGATCGGATCCTGACGCAGCATCCGGGCCGACCACAGCCCCATGGCCGCCGCGACCATCGCCACGCCGAACACGGCGAAGGCCTGGTTGAGCGCCGCCAGCGTCCCGAATTGAATCGAGGACGCCGAGGCGGAGCCGGCCCGCGTCGCCAGACCTCCCATCGCGAAGCCGTTGATCACCCCGGCCGCGATCAGCGCCGCCATGCCGCCCGTGAACGCGACGCGGCCCGTCCGAACCGACAGGTTCCCGTCCCCCAGCCAGCGCGGAAGGCTCGATCCGCCCACGCTGATGGCCAGCAGGCAGGCGACCATGCCGCCGTGCACGCCGGCGTTGCTCCAGTCGCTCAGCAGCAGGCCGTCGTCCGGCCCCTTCAGCGACGTGGGATGATGCAGCATCAGGATCAGCGCCACGCCCGTGCCCGCGAGCAGCAGCCCGCCCGCCTGTCGCGCTTCAAGTTTCGTGATCATTCCGCCCTCCGATGTGACCGCCAAGTCTGCCCCGCGGACCCGGCGCCAGCGAGGGACGAACCGCGCCGGATGTCCGCTTCCGGACAATCCGCCCGGATCGTCCGCGATCGGTCCGGCCCGCCGGGCTGACCCCGCCGGCGCCGATGGGCTAGGGTGGGCCGATGGATCAGACCGGCGCCCGCGACCTCGACCGCCGCACCCAGCGGACGCGCAAGGCGATTTCGGACGCCTTCATCGGCCTGATCTTCTCCAGGCGCTACGGCGCGATCCGCACAGCGGACGTCATCGAGGCGGCGGGCGTCGGCCGTTCGACCTTCTATGAGCATTTCCGCAACAAGGACGAGGTGCTGGTCGCGGTCATCGAGCCGCTGTTCGCGCCTCTGGCCGACGCCGCCGCCGGCCGTGGGAACCTGATCGCCCTGCGGCGGGTGCTGGACCATCTCTGGGAGCAGCGGGCGGTCGGGCGGCTGCTGTTCGAGCCTCCGCTGGCGGCCAAGCTCCAGCGCAAGCTGGCCGCGATGATTGAGGCCCGGTCCGGGTCCGCCCGAGGGACGGACGGACCGCCCGCATCGCTGGTCGCCATGGGTGCGGCCGCCGGCCGCCTGGCCATGCTCAGGATGTGGCTGGTCGGCGAGGCGCCCTGCCCGTCCGAGGTCCTCGCCCGCCAGTTCCTAGCGCGATAGCGCCTAGCGCGCGTTCTGGTCCGTCCAGCTTACGATCTGGGTCTGGATGTCCCGCGTGGCCGTGTCGAACGCAGCCACGATCGCGCCGACGCGGTTCTCGCCGGCCGGCTGCTCGACCGTGAACACCCGCTCGGCGGCCACGGTCCGCTCCTGGGCGTTCAGCAGCCGCACCCGGGCTACGATGGTCACCACCGGCGCGGCGCCCGGCGACGCGTAGCGGGCTTCGAAGGTCCGCACGTCGATGTCCAGCGCCTGGGACGACCGCGTCAGCTCGCGCGGCCCGACCAGGCGCACTCGCGTCGCCTGATCCGCGAAGGCGGTCTCCAGCGAGTCGCTGAACAGGATGTCGGCCGAGCTGACCCAGCGCGCGCCCTTGATGTAGGCCGCCTCGGTGCCGGTGACGCCCAGGATGCGGTCCTCGCGCACGGCCTGAGGGAACTCCGGCCGGCGCATGGCGACCTGGGCCTGGGCGGCCGGGGTGGCCTCGCTTCCGGCCCCGCCGCCCGAGGCGCCGAAGCGGTACAGCTGCACCGGATCCGGCGTCGACAGCAGGGCGCAGCCGCCCATCAGGACGGTGACGGCGAGGGCGGCGGCGGCCTTGAAGGCGGGGATCACGGCTGGACCTCCATTTCACGGGATTGCGGACGACCGATGAACTCGCGCGGGCTGGCGCGCACGTCGTCGATCAGGGCCTGCAGCGACCGGGTCGCCTCGTCCAGTTGCTGGATCGACTGTTGCAGCTGCGGCAGGCCGGTCGTGGCGAAGTCGCCCAGCGGGCGCTCCAGGCTGGTCGCCGAGCGGTTGATCGACGCCACGGCCTGCTGGGCCTCTTCGGCGGCCTGGTTGATGTTGGCCATGGCCTGCCGGCCGTCGGTCTCGACCAACTGCCGGGTGCTGGCGCCCAGGGCCTCGTACTCCCCGATCGCGGCGTTGGCCTTGGTCAGCGCCTGCTCCAGCTGCTCCAGCATGCCCTTGCGGGCCTCCAGTTCGGTGGTCAGGGCCTCGACGTTCTTCAGGCTGGTCGAGAAGCTGCGCACGTTGTCGTCCGACAGCACCCGGTTGATGCGGTTCAGGGCGTCCACCGTCTGAGCCAGCACCGTGCCCGAGCCTGACAGCAGCTCGGCGATCGGCGAGGGCTGGCTCTGGATCACCGGCACGACGTTGTCGGGATACTGGGTCTTCAGGATGGCGCTGTTCGGATTGCCGGCGGTGATCTGGATGTAGTTCAGCCCGGTGATCCCCTGCGGCTCCAGCTGGGCGCGCGAGGTCACCCGGATCGGCGTGGTCGCGTCTACCCGGATGCGCGCGATCACCTGGTCGCCCTTCTTCGGGTCCAGGTTCAGGTCGGTCACCTCGCCCACGCGGATGCCGTTGAAATGCACCTCCCCGCCCTCCGACAGCCCGCGCACCGGCCCGTAGAAGACGATGTCGTAGATGTCGTAGTCGTTGTTGAACTGCAGGCGGGCCAGCCAGATCGTGAACACGCCAGCGCCGCCAGAAGGGCGACGGTGGCGATGCCGACGGCGGCGTAGTGGGCGTCTCTTTCCATAATCCCGCTCTCCTCAAGCGGCTCTGTCGGCGGCGCGTCCGCGCGGCCCCAGGAAGTATTCCCTGATCCACGGATGCTCTGAACGCTCGAGCTCCTGGACCGTGGCCTTGGCCACCACCTGCTTGTCGGCCAGCACGGCCACCTTGTCGGTGATGGCGTAAAGGCTGTCGAGGTCGTGGGTGATCATGAAGACCGTCAGGCCCAGGTCGTCGGACAGTTGGCGGATCAGTTCGTCGAAGGCGGCCGCCCCGATCGGGTCCAGCCCCGCTGTCGGCTCGTCCAGGAACAGCAGTTCGGGGTCCAGCGCCAGCGCCCGGGCCAGGCCCACGCGCTTCCTCATCCCGCCCGATAGTTCTGCGGGTTTCAGGTGATGCGACTCCGGCCCCAGACCGACCATGGCGATCTTCATCTCGGCCAGTTCGCGGATCACCTCGCGCGGCAGCCGGGTGTGCTCCACCAGGGGCGAGGCGACGTTGTCGATCACGCTCAGCGACGAGAACAGCGCCCCCTGCTGGAACAGGATGCCGGTGCGACGCTCGATGTCCGCCTCCTGGTCCTTGGTCAGGGTCGCGCGGTCGTGGCCGAAGATCCGGATCTCGCCGCCCTCGGGCTCCTTCAGCCCGATGATGGTGTTCAGCAGCACCGTCTTGCCGGTCCCCGACCCGCCGACCACGCCCAGCACCTCGCCGCGGTCAACATCCAGGTTCAGGTCCTGGTGGATGACCCGGTCGCCGAACTGGCTCAGCAGGCCGCGCACCTCGATCAGCCGCTCGGGCCCTTTGGTCGGGGCGGCCGTCACAGGTTCAGCTCCATGAAGATGATGGCGAAGACGGCGTCCAGGAAGATGATGGCGAAGATCGCCTGCACCACCGCCGCGGTCACCCGCCGGCCCAGGCTCTCGACGTCGCCCGCCACGGCCATGCCCTGGCGGCAGCCGATCGCGGCCACGACCACGGCGAAGACCGGCGCCTTGATCATCCCGACCATCAGGTGGTTGCCCATCATCGGATCCTCGCTGATCCGCTGGACGAAGAAGGCCGGGCCGTAGCTGAGCTGGCTCCAGGTCACCAGAAGGCCGCCGAACATTCCGGCCACCATGCCGATGAAGGTCAGGAGCGGCAGCATCACCAGCATCGCGACCAGCCTGGGGATGACCAGGGCCTGAAAGGGGTTCACCCCCATCACCTGCATGGCGTCGACCTCCTGGTTCATCCGCATCGAGCCGATTTCGGCGGCGAACGACGAGGCGGACCGGCCCGCCAGCAGGATGGCCGAGATCAGCACCGCCAGCTCCCGCAGGGTGGCCACCGCGACCAGCTGCACGGTGAAGACGCCGGCCCCGAACTGGGTCAGCAGATTGGCGCCCAGGAAGGCGATCACCGCCCCGATGAAGAAGTTGGTCACCGCGACGATCGGGATGGCGTCCAACCCGGCCCGCTCGCCCTGGCTGAACCAGGCGGCCCAGCGGATCCGGCTCGGGTGCCTCAGCGCGGCGCCGCTGGCGGTCACCAGGCGGCCCAGAAAGGCCATCCCCAGCGTCGCCTCGGCGAGGATGTCGTGCATGCCCCGGCCGATCTTGGCGAAGCCGCGCACCCACGGCGGCGAGCGGCGCTGCGGGCCGGCGCTCTCGCGCTCCAGCTTCTCGACCTGGCGTAGGTGCGGCCGCCTCGGGGCGCTCCGTCCAGGCCGAGGCCGGCAGCAACCCGTCGGCCGCCTGCATCAGCG
>NZ_JBNFOJ010000200.1:0-5411 GCF_057364705.1 Brevundimonas sp. CURTG3B2_SDJG | reverse complement strand
CCACGGCGCGGGCGGCGCGGGCCCGCAGGACGGCCTGCTGGTCGGCCGGGATGGAGGCGGGCAGGGTCGCGAACGGCTTCAGAAGCGGATCGGCCGCGGGCGTCAACGCCGCCTCGGGTTCGATCAGGGACAGGGCGTTCTCGACGACGGAGCGCGGCTGGACCAGGCCGGTCTCCAGCCCACGCCGGGCGTTGTCCAACTGGTCGGAAAAGATCTTGGGCATGGCCTCCAGCCGGGCGATCCAGGCCTCGGCGTCGGCGGTGGTGGCGATGCGGGTGACGCTGGCCAGATAGCCGATGTTCTGGCCCGGCCCGCCCTCGGAACTGAAGGCGTCGATGCGGCCGGTGTCCAGCGGGATGCGGTCGCGCGAGCGCTGGATGACGTAGACCAGGAAGGCGTGGTTCAGCCCGTCCTCGGCCGACAGGCCCGAAGGATCGATGGCGGCCAGCCGGTCGGCGAAGCCCTTGAGAACCGGCTCCTGGGCCTGTTCGAAGGCACGCGATGCGTCGGGCAGGCGCGACAGGGCGGCGCGGTCGCCCTCCATGCCGGCGGTGATCGGGTCCACCGACCGCAGATAGGCTTCGTAGTCCGACAGGATCGACGCCAGGGCCGGATCGTCCGCCTGGCGGGCCGCCGCCGCCGGCGGAGCGCCGGACTGGGCGAGCGCCGCAGGCGCGGCGAAGGCGGCGAGCAGGGCGACGGCGCTGGCGGCGATGACGATCTTCATGAGGTCCCTCCCGGATGGGGCGGGACTGCATCCCAGCGGGATGCGCGCGTCAACCGCAGAAGGCGAAGAAGCGCTCGACCCGCTCGGCCGAGCCGGGATGGGGGGCGTAGGTCTGCCGTTCGTCGCCCCGCCAGAGGGCCAGCCAGCCCAGCCGGCGGAAGCGCAGGAACACCGGCTCGTCGGTCTTGGCCTCGGCGGTCAGGAAGGCCCCTTCGTTCAGCTCCGAGGGTTCGGATTTCGCCCGGAAGCGCTCGGTGTCGCCGCCGGACTCCAGATGGATTTCGGCCGGCGCTCCAGCCGGAGCCGTCGCGCTGAGCTCCAGCCGTCCCGATCGGCGCCGGCAGTCCAGGCCCAGGCGCAGGTCGTCGCTTTCCGCCAGCCCGTAGGCCAGGCGCGCGGTGTCGCCGTCCTCGTGGAAGAACCAGTCATAACCTTCGACCGGGACCGGGGCGGACGAGGCGGCGGGCGAGGGGCCAGAAGGCGTCGACGCGCACGCGCCCAGCGTCAGGGCGGACAGAAGCAACGGAAGGGTCAGGCGCATGGGCGCTCCGCTCTCAACCCGAGCACAGTTCGGCGAAGCGGCGCAGCTTGGCAAGGTGGGCGGCCGGCACTTCGACTGCCGACGCTGTTCGCCCACGGCGACGCCCAGGCGCCCCGTGGCGCCGAAGGCCGCGAAAGCGGGATGGTCCGTCCGCATGGCCAGCTTCAACCCGCCGCCGCGTCCCGGCTCCACCTCGGCGACGGCCGAGGCGGAGCCGGCGGTCAGCCGGGCCATGCCCGAGAGAGGGTCCCCGCCGTACAGGGTCAGGCGCGCCACGCTGCTGCCGGGCGTGCATTCCAGCGTCGTTCGCAGGTTGGCGGTGTCGGGAATCTCGTTGGCGAGGACGACGGGGGTCTCGTCTCCATACAGGGTCCAAGTCCATGCGCTCTCGGGCGGGACGGTCTGTGATCCTAGGGCCAGGGCCCCGGCGGCGAAGACGGCGGCGATCATGGTTCAGCCCCCCGCTGAGTTCCCGGACAAGGAGATCTGGTCAGACCTTGTCGCTTCCGCAATAGGCGAAGAATTCCGTGATCATCCGGCGCTCGTCCCGCGTCGCCGTCAATTCGAAATCCCCCGCTTCGCCCTGAACGGCCAGGGCGCCGTCGCGTTCGAGACGGCGCAGCGTTGGATCGCCCGTCGAGATCAGCGTCTCTTGGGGCAGGTCGCCGTCCAGAGGATCGATTTCGGCGGAGGTCCGCGAGGCCCGGATCAGCCGCGCCCGCGCCGGCTGGACGTCGCCGTAGACCACGGCCTGGGCCCCGTTTCGCCGACAGGTCATCATCAACGCCAACTGATCGGAGTTCTCCACGCCATAGGCCAGCTTGGCCAAGCCGGGCTCGTGGCTCAGATGCCAGCCCATCTTGCCGGACGCTTGGGCGACATCGGCGTCGGTCGCGCGCGATTGCGCGGCGATGGCGATCAGGCCCAGGGCGGCGACGGCGGGAATGGCGAACTTCAACATGGCGGACACTCTCGTCTGTCCGGCAAACGCCGTTGCGCGTTAACGGTTCACCGCTCCGCTTGAATCGTGCAGGCGCCGTCGAGGGTTGTGATCGATTTATCGCTGCTCGCGCGAACAGGAATCATCGAATGATGGCTCCGCAGCCGAAGCATGGTTGACGCCCCGCGGCCACGGGGTTTGGTTAGGCCGACGGGCATGAGAACAGCGACATGGGATCCACGGAACTCCTGACATCGCGCGAACGGGAGTGCCTGCGTCTGGTGGCTGCCCACATGCAGTCCAAGCAGATCGCCCGTCGGCTGGGCATCAGCCCCTCCACCGTCGATCGCCACTGCGAAAAGGCGATGCGCAAGCTGCAGGCCGGCGATCGCGTGACCGCGGCGCTGATGCTGGCGGCCGAGGAGAGCATTCAGAACGAGTCGGAATGGGGATCAGTCCCAATCGCCGAACGCCCTTCCGTCTGGCCGGATGAGCCGGCGAAAGGGGGGCTGTATGACCCATCAAGTACGACAACCAGAAACGCTTCCGTCGATCAGTTGGGAGCAGCTGGAAGCGGTTATGATCAACCTCGCGGACACGGAAGCCAAACGGCTGATGGTCCGGCATCTGGTGGAGGGCACGCGCAAGCAGGCGGCCTTTCTGCCGGTCGAGGAGACGATCCGGGAGATTCTGTGCATCGGCTTCGCGCTGATGGATGGCGACTTCCAGCCGCAGGCGCCTACGGCCCCCTTGCACGCCTAGCCCTGGTCGTGGGGTTCGCCGCCTTCGTGGCGGCCACCGCGGCTTTGTTTTTCGGCGCGGAGCAGGTCGCCTTCCTCTTCCAGTGGCTCCGCTACGGGAAAGACGGACCCTGACCCGCCTGTCTCATCGAGAAGGCAAACAAAATGAAACGAGTGGATGTGGCGATCGACCTCGCGGAACAGCTGTTCCAGGCGGAGGCCGCGATCGAGGAGGCCTACTGCAAGATCGGCGCTCTGGCCCAGGCGCTGCCCCGGGCCCGGATGCAGTCGGGCATGGCCTCCACCGTCGGTCAGGCCGCGTTCCAGGCCCTGATGGAATCGATGGCCGGCCAGGTTCAGTCGCGCAGCGCCATGATTTCGGTCCATGAGGAACTGGCGCGGCTGAAAGAGATGTCTCCGTACAGATCGGTGGCCATCGGGGGCGGCCTCAAGTCCGAAGAGCCCGTGCCTCGTCCGGCGCCCGAGGGGCGACTTGCTCTAGTCAGCTAGTCGGACCAAGGATGGCGCGGGCAGGGGAGCTCGCGCCATTCTCGCATTATCAGTCTATATCGCGGGCTTTGTCGCGCTGGCCGCTACGGCGCTTCTCGCCTTCTGGCGGGGGAGCGCGTTGGAGAAGCAGGTCGCCTGCGTCGTCGCCGCGGCCTGGGTCGCTTCGGCCCTCGCGCCGCTGGGCGGCCGAATCGGTCCGGCCGGCCTGTTGGTCGCTATCGATGTCGGCCTACTGCTCTATCTGATGTACCACGCCGCTTTTTCGCGCCGGATGTGGCCAGTGGCGGCGGCCGGGTTCCAGATGCTGATCGTGGCGACCCACGCCACCTTCGCCCTTCGTATCCAACTGGAACAATGGGGCTATTTCACCGCCTACTATCTATGGAGCTGGGGCGTTCTGCTGTGCGTCGCGATCGGCGCCTTGAGATCGCCCCGACCGCGTGCAACGGGGGCTTGCGAAGAGGGTGCGGACGCGCAACCCTGATTGCGAGGAGTCTCCCCATGCCTTTCGATGTTGACGCCGTTGATCCCGTTGACCGCTATGTCGGCGCCCGTATCCGGGCGGAACGGACCCAGGCCGGCCTGACCCAGTCCCAGCTCGGCGCCGCCGTCGGCGTCACCTTCCAGCAGATCCAGAAGTACGAGCGCGGCACCAACCGCGTGTCGGCCTCGATGCTGGTCCGCGCCGCCAAGGCGCTGGGCGTCAGCGTGAGCTGCCTGTTCCCCGAGCCCGACGGCGCGCCGGACGAGCAGGCCGCCGCCGGCATCGGCGCCTTCAAGGACGGCCGCGTGCTCGCGGAGTGCTTCGCCGCCATGTCGCCCGAGCAGCGGCAGATCCTGGTGTCGGTCGCGCGCGAGTTCGCCGGCAAGGAACGGCGCAGGGCGGCCGCCGAGGGCTGAGCCTCGGCGCCGCCGACGCCGATACGTCAGAACGGACTGAAGCGCTCCACCAGCGACTGGGCCGCCGGCGTCGCCTGGACGCGGCTGATGTCGCCGCGGCCGCCGTAGCTGATGCGCGCCTCGGCGATCTGGGTGTGGGCGATGGTGTTGGCCGAGGAGATGTCCTCGGGCCGCACGATGCCTGCGACCGTCAGCTCGCGCACTTCGCGGTTGGTGCGCACTTCCTGCCGGCCCTGGATGACCAGATTGCCGTTGGACAGCACGTCGGTCACCACCGCCGCGATGGTCAGGTTCACGCGTTCCGCACGGCTCACCGAGCCCGAGCCTGCGGCGTTGGATTCCCCTTCCATCCCGATCATGTTGGCCGGATCGAAGCCGCCCGGGAAGGCGCGGCCCAGGCTGTTCTCCAGCCCGAAGAAGTTGGTCACGCCGCCCGAGATGGCGTTGGTCCGGCTGCGGTTGGTCGAGTTCTGGGTTTCGGCGCGGTCGTCGATGTTGATGTTGACCGTCACGATGTCGCCGATCCGGCGCGCGCGCTGGTCGCCGAAGAAGGTGCGGGCGCCCGTGCGCCACAGGCTGTTGGCGCTGGCGGCGCGGTCCAGCCGCTGCTGTTCCGGCGAGGGCTGATAGGCCTGGCTGGTCGGCACCAGGGCGGCGGGATAGCCGATGGGCGCCAGTTCCGGGCCGCGCACGGCCTCGATGGCGGTCGAGCAGGCCCCCAGCGACAGGGGCGGCGGCGGTGACGATCAGGGCGGTGCGCATGGGTTACTCTTCCCTCTAGCGGGCGGCGAACTGTTGGGCGCGGAGCGCCTGGGCGGCCGGGCCGGCGACGGCCTGTCGGCCGGTGGCGCCGCGTCGATGATGCGGCCGGACTGAAGGTTGCGGATGGCCAGGCGCTGGCCGGGCGCGGCGTTGCCCTCGGCGCGGCCCGAGATGGTCAGGCGGACGCCGTCGGCCTCGATAGGCCACCTCGACGATGTCGTTGCGGCTGATGACCCGCTCGGACGCCGACGGCGCCGAAGCCGCGGCGCGGCCTCGGCTAGGGCGGGGGTC
>NZ_JBNFOJ010000199.1:0-5425 GCF_057364705.1 Brevundimonas sp. CURTG3B2_SDJG | reverse complement strand
GCCTGCGCGCCGGCCCGCCGGACCTGGCCGACCGCGACGAGACGCCCTCGCCCGAGACGCCTCCGGCCTCCCAGCCCGGGCCCGAAGGCAACCGCTGAGCTTCGCCGCCCTTTTCCCGCCCGCAAAGCCGTGCCAGATGACCGCCCATGGACATCGCCCGCATCGAGAAACGCATCGGCATCCGCGCGCCCGTCGACCGGATCTGGGAGGTGCTGTCGGACCTGCCGTCCTGGGACCGCTGGAATCCGATCGAGAAGGCGGTCGAGGGAACCATCGCCTTCGGCGGTCAGATCGCCCTGAACGAGACCATCGAGAGCCTGCCCGAACGGCGGGTCGTCGCTCGCGTCGGCGACTGGCAGCCCTACGCCCAGCTGGTCTGGTCCGAGAAGCGCGGCCTGTGGTTCCAGTCGGTCCGCTATTTCGAGATCGAGGAGCTGGAGCCCGGCAGCTGCATCGCCGCCAACGGCTTCCTTTTCTCGGGCCTGCGCGGCGAGATGTTCTTCGACAAGCAACGCAAGCATCTGCGCCATTCGGTCGACGCCGTGGCCGAGGCCTGGAAGGCGGCGGCGGAGAGCTAAGGGGCGTCAAGAGCGCCCAGCACGGTAGACGCAGACAGTTCCGGCGCCACAACGGCGAGGTCGTAACCGCGGATCAGCTCGCGCCATTCCGGCGTCAGGGTTTCCAGATCGACGCTGCGCAAACGGCGCAGATCCACCAGGAACCAGTCGCCGGGCGCCGTATCCGAGGGACGGGCCAGCATCACGTCCTTGCGCCAGTCGCTGTCCTCGTCCGTGATCGCATCGAAGTCGCGCACAGTCACCTGGCGACCGACCCCGTTGTATCCAGCCTCCACGCCTCTCGCGCCGACGACGATGAGGTTGAGGGACTTCACGCCCTCTCCGTCGGCATGTTCGGCGACGAAATTGCCCACGTCGCGCTGACCGAGTGGGTTGAAGCCCTTGTAGAGATGCCAGGCGCCGAACTTCATCAGCACGCGAGCCTGCGGCGCCGCGGCGAAATGCGCCGCCAGCGTCCGCTTCATTAGCCGCGCCCTGCGCCCGTTTGGATCGCCGCGGCCGGACTGCGAGGCCTGATAGATGGCCCGCGTTTCGCGCAAGGCGGCGAACAGCGCCTTGGCCCGGTCGCCCCCGTCCTGGTCGAGGGCTGTCCCCGCCTGATCCAGCGCCGCATCGGTGACCGTGTAAAGGAACAGGTCCCCGGGCGAACCAGAGGCCAGCGCGGCCTGCATCGCCGTCCGTTCCTGCTCAGCCAGAGCCTCGATCTGGGCGCGGGCGAGCGGTCCTGGATCGGCCGCGAGCATCTGTTCGAACAGATAGCCGCTCGCCCCAAAGAACTCCTGGTCCAGCCCCCACAGCTCGAAGTCCGGTCCGGCGACACTCGCGCAATCGGCCGCCATCTGACCCTCGTCGCGGCCATTGAGGAAGGCCATCGCGTCGGGGTGGGAGCGCATGAAGTCAGAAATCTGCTGTTCGCGGTCCGGCGCTCTCAGCCGTGCGTTGACTGCTCCGGCGGCCTCCGGCCCGATCTCCACGGCCATGGCCGTCAGGCCGCCCGGCGCCATCAATCGACACACGTTCGTGGTGAAGGCGGGAATCTCGCGCGAAAGATGACTCTCGCCGATGAGGACGTATCGGCTGGCGTCTATAGCGGTCGACAGTATCGCGGCTCCCGGACCCGAGAAGCCCTCCGGCCGGACTGTTAGCGGCGACCCTACCTGCGCCAAACGATCAGCGAACGGGAGCGGCGCAATGGTCTGGGCGTGGGCGGAAGCCGCGCACAAGCTTGCGAGCGCCAAGGCCCCCGCAATCGATCTCAGACTCATATCCATCACCCTTGCCATGTGAGACGTCCTTGCGGTGATCTCTGTAGGTCACAAGTTAAATCGTGGTCACGAGTCTCCTCGCGGCCTGAAATCGGGCGTCCGCATGAGTGCGAAGGACCGTAGGCGCTCTTCGCCTGATGGCGTCGGTGCGCCCGGAAATCTCCTGGGCTTTGGCCTCAACCGCCCTTTGACCCTGCGGCTGACCCGGGTCAGCCGCCGGCGGCCATGGTGTCCTGGATGCTGATGATCGCCGGCGTCAGGATGACGATGAACAGCACCGGCAGGAAGAACAGGATCATCGGAACCGTCAGCTTGGCCGGCAGGGCGGCGGCCTTCTTCTCGGCGGCCGACAGGCGCAGCTCGCGGTTCTCCTTGGCCATGGTGCGCAGCGCCGAGCCCAGCGGCGTGCCATAGGTCTCGGCCTGGGTCATGGCGTCGCGACCGACTTCACGCCCGGATGGTTGGTGCGCTTGGCCAGGCCCTCATACGCCATCCGGCGGTCGGGCAGATAGCTGAGCTCAGCCGACAGTAGGGTCAGCTCCTCGGCCAGGTCGATCGACGAGCCGCCGATCTCCTGGCTCACCTTGGCGATCGCCGCCTCGATCGACATGCCGGCCTCGACGCAGATCAGCAGCAGGTCCAGGGCATCCGGGAAGGCCTGCATGATCGAGGTGCGACGCTTGGAGATGCGGTTGGCCAGATACAGGTTCGGCGCATAGAAGCCGATCACCGCAGCGCCCATCACCATGCTGAGCCGGATCATCAGCGACAGGCCGAAGTCGTTGAAGACGAACAGGTAGAAGGCCGCGATCGCCAGGAAGACGAACGGCATCGAGAAGCGGAAGAAATAGAAGGTCGTCAGCGGCTTGGGCCCGCGGAAGCCCGCCTGGGACATCTTCTCGGCGACCTTGGGGTCTTCCAGGAGCTTGGTCAGGTTCAGCCGATCCACGACGCGCTTCTTGAAGCCCTCGTCGGTATGGCGAAGCCCCTGGGGACCTCCGGCCTGGCTGGCTATGGCTTGGCGCGAACGGCGCTTCAGCTCCTCGCGCCGGGTGGCGACGGCCTTCATCCGGCCCTCCAGCTTCACCCCGCCGGTGAACGAGCTCAGCAGGGTGAGCAGGGTGGCGAACACCAGCACGCCCACGCCGATGCTGAGCAGGTTCTGGACATTGGTGAAGAAGCCGATGAAGTCCATGACGATCCCCCTAGAACTTGAACGAGATCATCTTCTTCATCACGAAGACGCCGAAGCTCATCATGACGACCGCTATCAGCAGCATGAACTGGCCGCGCGGATCGGTGAACAGCTTGGCCATGTAGGCCGGCGTGGTGATGCTGACGAGGATCATCACCGCCGGCGGCAGCGAGCCGATGATGCCGGCCGAGGCCGTGGCTTCCGACGACAGCGCCTTGATCTTCTCGCCCATCATCTTGCGGGCGCGCAGCACCGTCGACAGGTTCGACAGCGCCTCGGCCAGGTTGCCGCCGGTCTTCTGCTGGATGCCGATCACGATGGAGAAGAACTTCAGCTCGGGCGTCGGCATGCGCTCGTACATCTTGTCCAGCGCCTGGGCCAGCGTCAGGCCGACGCCCAGCCCCTCGACCAGCTTCTGGAACTCGGGCCCCAGCGGCGCGGGACTCTCGCGGCCGATGATCTTGAAGCAGTCGTGAACCGGCAGGCCCGACTTGATGCCGCGCACGATGACGTCGACGG
Source organism: Brevundimonas sp. CURTG3B2_SDJG (assembly GCF_057364705.1). Taxonomy (NCBI): domain Bacteria; kingdom Pseudomonadati; phylum Pseudomonadota; class Alphaproteobacteria; order Caulobacterales; family Caulobacteraceae; genus Brevundimonas; species Brevundimonas sp. CURTG3B2_SDJG. The sequence continues at coordinate 1,868 of NZ_JBNFOJ010000199.1, read as the reverse complement.
CGTCGGCGAAATGGCTCGAAAACTTCTTCATCCGACGCTTGCCCAGGAAGCCGACCACCCAGCGCGGCAGGCCCAGGCCGAACACCAGGCCGACGCCCAGGCAGATGAAGATGTTCAGGCCGAACACCAGCGGCAGTAGGAAGGCGACGACGCCCAGGACGGCGCTGATGATCCAGAATGTCCGGGCCGACATCGTCATGCCGGCCTGTTTCAGCTTGGCCGGCAGGTTGACTCGCGCCTTGCGCTCGATCCGCTCGGCCTCCTGCAGCTGCTCCACGATCTGCTTGCGGCGGGCCTCGGGCGTGCTGGCGGCGGCCTTGCGGGCCGCCGCGTTCGACTGTTTGGGCGCGCTGAACGTCTGAGCGCGCTTCAGGGCCTGTTCGCTGGAATCGCCGCCGCCGACGAAGGCCCAGCCCAGGCCGCCGATGGTGATGAAGGCCAGAACCGCCGCGAGGATCGGAAGCATCCGCGCTACTCCGCCGCGTCCAGGGCTTCGGCCAGTTCCCGCTCCAGCCCATAGTAACGGGCCCGGTCCCAGAAGCGGGGGCGCGCGATTCCGGTCGAGCGGTGACGCCCGACGATCCGGCCGTTCTCGTCCTCGCCGGTGATCTCGTAGACGAACAGGTCCTGGGTGACGATCACGTCGCCTTCCAGCCCGACCACCTCGGTGATGTGGGTGATGCGGCGCGAGCCGTCGCGCAGGCGGGCGGCCTGGACGATCACGTCGACCGAGCCGACGATCATCTCGCGGATCGTCTTGGACGGCAGGCCGTAGCCGCCCATGGTGATCATCGACTCCATCCGGCTGATGGCCTCGCGCGGGCTGTTGGCGTGCAGCGTGCCCATCGAGCCGTCGTGGCCGGTGTTCATCGCCTGCAACAGGTCGAAGGCCTCGGGCCCCCGCACCTCGCCGACGATGATCCGCTCGGGACGCATCCGCAGGCAGTTCTTGACCAGGTCGCGCATGGTGATCTGGCCCTGGCCCTCCAGGTTCGGCGGGCGGGTCTCCAGGCGTACGACGTGCGGCTGCTGCAGCTGAAGCTCGGCGGCGTCCTCGCAGGTGATGACGCGCTCCGTCGGGTCGATGAAGGCCGTCAGCGTGTTCAGAAGCGTCGTCTTGCCCGAGCCGGTGCCGCCCGAGATGACGAGGTTGCATCGCGACGCGCCGATGACGCCCAGCACGCGCGCGCCCTCGGGACTGATGGAGGCGTACTCCACCAGATTCTTCATCGTCAGCTTGTCCTTCTTGAACTTCCGGATCGTCAGCGTCGGGCCGTCGATGGCCAGTGGCGGAGCGATGACGTTGACGCGGGAGCCGTCCGGCAGGCGCGCGTCGCAGATGGGAGAGCTCTCGTCCACGCGCCGGCCGACCTGTGACACGATCCGCTGGCAGATGTTCATCAGCTGGGTGTTGTCGCGGAAGCGGACGTTGGTCAGCTGGACCTTGCCGCCGACCTCGATGAACACCCGGCCGGCGCCGTTGACCATGATGTCGGCGATGTCGTCGCGGCTCAGGAGCGGCTCCAGCGGGCCGTAGCCGAGCACGTCGTTGACGATGTCCTGGACCAGGTGCTCCTGCTCGGCCACCGACATCGAGACGTTCTTGATCGCCACCAGCTCGGCGACGATGTCGCGGATCTCCTCGGCGGCGGCCTTGGGATCGAGCTGGGCCAGCTGGGCCAGGTCGATCGTGTTCATCAGGGCGTTGAAGATCGTGGTCTTCGTCGCGTGGTAGTAGTCCGACTGTTCGCGGACGATCTCGGCGACGGCCTGGGCCTTCTTCAGTTGCTCGAAGCCGGGCGTGGCCTTGGGCCCTCCGCCCGCGGCCTTGGGCTGCGCGGCGGCCGGACGGGCGCGCGACGCCAGGG
>NZ_JBNFOJ010000198.1:0-5464 GCF_057364705.1 Brevundimonas sp. CURTG3B2_SDJG | reverse complement strand
CGGCGCGGGCGTCCTTGCGCCGGGTGCCGGCGATGGCGATGACCGCCGCCAGCGCGGCGGCCGCGGCTGCGAAACGCGACAGCATGGCTCCTCCCTCCGGGTCTTCGACCTCTCCAACTGACGCTAGCAGACTGTTCCGAGCCGTCAACCGATTGGCTAGTCCATATCGCGCAAATTGGACTGGCGATTTGATCCTGAACGGCGATCTTCCACGCTTGGGAAAGACTAGCGCTCACTTGAACGCCCCTCAGGGCCCGTCTCGGAGGTCGACCGCCTGACCAATCTGAAGGCCGGTTTCCACGAATTGGTTGACATATCGGTCTAGTTAAGCGAACCGTTCCGGTAAGCCCGATAGATACGGGCAAGGGAGGATAGAATGCGGCATCTCGACGGGACTCTGCGTCCCCTGGTCCGGCGCGTGGCGCTCAAGACGGCTCTGCTGGGCGGGATCGCCCTGCCCCTGATGGCCGCGCCGGCGATGGCGCAGGACGCGCCGCAGCCGCCGCCCCAGACGCCGCCGCCGGCCGAGGAGACCACCGAGATCGGCGAGGTGGTCGTCACCGGCATCCGCGGCTCTATCCAGTCCTCGATCGGCCGCAAGCGCGACGAGACCGTGGTGGCCGACGTCCTGTCGGCCGAGGACATCGGCGACCTGCCGGCCCTGTCGATCGGCGAGGCCATCGAGACCATCACCGGCGCCTCGACCCACCGCGAGAAGGGCGGCGCGTCCGAGATCTCGATCCGGGGCCTGGGGCCGTTCCTCGGCGCGGCGACCTTCAACGGCCGCGAGGCCTCCAACGGCAGCGGCGACCGCTCGGTCAACTTCAACCAGTTCCCGTCCGAGCTGATCAATACGGTGGCGGTCTACAAGACCCAGCGCGCCGACTTCGTCGAGGGCGGCGTCGCCGGCATCGTCAACATGGAGACCGTGCAGCCGCTCGACTTCGGCCGCCGCCGCATCCAGCTGGAAGGCCGCGCCCTCTACGCCGGCTACGACGACCGCCTGCACGATCCGGCCGGCGTGGGCTGGCGCGGCACCGCCAGCTATGTCGACCAGTTCGACCTGGGCGAGGCGGGACGGCTGGGCGTATCCCTGGGCGTGCAGAGCCTGGAGGGCACCAACCCCGAGGAGCTGTTCACCAGCAGCTCGACCTGGGTCGCGTGCAACGGGGCCCAGACCGTGGCGACCACCTCGAACTGCTCGCCGGTGACCGCGGCCCAGGTCGCGGGCGGCACGCCCTACTACCTGACGGCCGGCAGCCGCACCTACCGCCAGTTCATCGAGCACGACCAGCGCGACGCGGTCTTCGCCGCCGTCCAGTGGCGGCCCAGCGACGCGCTGGAGATCAGCTTCGACTACCAGAACTCGCGGCGCACCTACACCGAGGAGCGCAACGACCTGAACTTCTCTGAGACCATGCGCGGGGCCAACAACCGGGTGGTCGGCGAGGACGGCGTGCTGCTGGCCTACACCGGCAACACCACCATCGAATCCACCCCGACCTACCGCATCCGCGACGAGCAGTACGAGGGCGGCGGGCTGAAGATCGAATGGACGCCGACCGACGCCCTGACGCTGTCGACCGACATCTCCTACTCCAGCACCCATCGCAGCGAGATGGACCGGCAGGTCCGCCTGCGCTCCAACGCGACCGACATCAACGGCGCGCCGGTGGCCGGGGTGATCAACGGCCAGCGCGTGGCCTACACCTTCGACTACCGCGACAGCCTGATCCCCGCCATCGTGGTCAATCCGGTCTACGACCTGAACCGCTGGGAGAATTTCAGCGCCGCGGCGCGCGCCCGCCGCGACGAGGTCGTCCGCGACAACAAGATCGCCGCCGTCCGCTTCGACGGCGCCTATGCGCTGGACAACGGCTGGCTGACCACGATCCGGGCCGGCATGCGCTTCTCGGAGCTGACCTACAAGGACAGCGACGACCGGGTCGAGGTCAACGTCACCTCCGCCGCGGCCATCCGCGACGCCAACATCGCCTGCCGTCGGGACTTCGGCCAGGACGACTTCCTGTCCAGCGCGCCGGGCAACACCATCACCAGCTGGGCGACCTTCGACGCCCGCTGCCTGTTCCAGGCGATCACCGGGGTCGAGGACACCGGCCCCAACGCCGACCGGCGCGCCATCGGCAACCGGGACGTCACCGAGAACACGACGGCCTTCTACGCGCTCGGCGAGTTCGACAGCATGCTGTTCGGCGTCCCGGTGACCGGCAACCTGGGCCTGCGCTACGTCAAGACGGACGTCAGCTCGGTCGGCCTGCGCGGCGCCTTCGACGTGGTCACCAACCCGGACAACACCATCCGCCTCGTCCCCACCGGCGAGTTCGAGAGCCAGACGATCGAGTCCAGCTCCGAGGCCTGGCTGCCCAGCCTGAACGCCAATTTCGAGATGCGCGAGGACCTGCAGCTGCGGGTCGGCCTGTTCCGCGCCATGTCGCGGCCCGATCCGTCCAGCCTAGGCGCCGGCCGCACCCTGAATCTGGAGCCGGGCACGTCGTTCGCCACCGTCGAGGACGCCATCGCCAGCATCACCGCCAACGGCAACCCGCGCGCCGAGCCGCTCCTGTCCTGGAACGCCGACCTGTCGCTGGAGTGGTATCCGGACCGGGATTCGATGCTCAGCGTGGCCGTCTACTACAAGCTGTTCAACGGCGGCTTCGTCCCGACCGTGATCGACGAGACCTTCGTCATCGACGGCCAGACGGTGACCGTGCCGGTCATCCAGGATTCGGCCACCGACGAGGACAGCGAACTGACCGGCTTCGAGGTCACCGCGGCGCACCGCCTGTCGAACCTGCCGGCGCCGTTCGACGGCATCGGCTTCAAGCTCAGCTACAACTACGCCGACTCGACCTTCAAGACCCATGACCTGCGGCTGGGCCAGCAGTTCAATCCGGTCACCGGCGCCACCACCCCCGGCATCGTCCAGCCCGCCGGCATCTTCGGCCTGTCCAACCAGGTGTTCTCGGGGTCCGTCTATTGGGAGATCGGACCGTTCGAGGTCCAGGGCATCTACAAGTACCGTACGGAATACTATCAGAAATTCGTCGGAGCCCCCTCCCAGAACCGCTACATCCGCGACACCGGCGTGTGGGACTTCCGGGCCTCGTACCGGATGAACGACCATCTGTCCTTCATGCTGGAGGCCTCCAACCTCAACGACGAGCCGCGCATCCACGACATGCCCGTCCCGGGCAGCCTGCGCGAGTACAACACCTACGGCCCCCGCTATTATCTGGGGGCGCGCTACCGCTTCTGACCGGACGGCGGGCCTGGGCGCTTGCCTGGGCCCGTTCCGCTGGGTCTACTGAGCCGCTGCGGAAAAGGATCTGCCCCGACGATGTCCGAGACTCGCCTCTATCAATCGATCGCCACCGAGATCCGGGCGCTGATCGAGTCAGGCGACTTCCCGCCGGGGTCGCGCCTGCCTGGCGAACGCGACCTGGCCGAACGGTTCGGCGTCAGCCGGGTGACCATCCGCGAGGCCGAGATCGCGCTCGAGGCCCAGGGCTGGATCGCGATCAAGACGGGCTCCGGCGTCTACGTCCAGGCGCGTCCGGCGCCGGCGGCGGGCGCCCTTCCCGACGTCTCGGCCTTCGACCTGACGGCGGCCCGCGCCGTGATCGAGGCCGAGGCCGCGGCCCTGGCGTCGGCCCACATCACCGACGCCGAGATCGCCGAGCTGGAAGAGCTGATCGTGGCCATGACCGACCCGGGCGCCACGGACCAGTCGGCGGCCGAGGCGGACCAGAAATTCCACCTCGCCATCGCGCGCATCGCCGGCAATCCGGTGGTCGAGCACTGCATCCAGCTGATCTGGCGGATGCGCAACGAACTCCCGCGCGTGCGGGAGGTCTACGCCAGCGTCTGCCATCACGACTGGGACGCCCGCACCGACGAGCACGCCGCCATTCTCGCCGCCCTGCGCAACCGCGACCCCCAGGCCTCGCGGGCGGCGATGCGGGATCATTTCCACCGCCTGTTCGAGGCCATGCTGGAAGCCACCGAGACCGAGGCCCTGGCCGAGGTCCGCCGCCGGACCGAGAACGACCGCAAGCGCTTCCTGGCGGCGACCCGGATCTAGGCGCGCCCTTGATCGGCGGAACCGAAGGGGCGCCGTCTACGCCCGACCGGGAACGAAGGTGGTCACGCCCGTCGGAGAATTCTCAGCCTGCCTCGACGAGGAGAGCCCGCTCATCGGCGGGCGCCGACCCCGGCTGAACCGGAACCCCACCGCTGACGACCCCGGGGCGCAAACGGTCCTTCGACCGCCATGCAGCGGCTCTTTAGCGCATTGAACGTCTTGGGAAAAATGGTGGACGCGACAGGGATTGAACCTGTGACCCCTACGATGTCAACGTAGTGCTCTCCCGCTGAGCTACGCGTCCGCCTTGACGGCCCTGGAGACAAGCCCCGGGGCGGGAAGGCGCGGTCTATAACCCGATGGCCTCGGCGACCGCAAGGCCAAACTCAAACCGATCGCCGACATGCCTGAGGTCCGCCCATCAGACCCGCGTTCCGCGCTCAAGCAGCGAGGCTCCGCGAGCCGAGCGGCAGCGCCCTCGAATCAAGCCGCGACCATCCGCTCCACCTCGCCGACCAGGTCGCGCAGGTGGACCGGCTTGGACAGGACCTTGGCCTGCGGGCTGGCCTGGGCGGCCGAGAGGGCCACGGCGGCGAAGCCGGTGATGAACATGATGCGGATGCCCGGCTGGCGGGCGGCGGCGACGCGCGCCACCTCGATGCCGTCGGCGCCCGGCATGACGATATCGGTCAGCAGCAGGTCCCACGGTCCCTGGTCCAGGGCGTCGATGGCGTCGTCGCCGTTCTCGCAGTCGACCACCGAATGGCCGGCGCGTTCCAGGGCGCGCGTCAGGAAACCACGAAGCGAATTGTCGTCTTCGGCCAGTAGAATTCGCGCCATTCAGCTCAGGTCCGCCCATGCCCCGATGCCGGGATCTCAGGTCTGGGACGCTACGCCGGGACAGGTAAACCCGCCATGAAAATCCCCGGGGCGGCGAAGCGGCCCGCTGTGGATGAACGGGCGAAACAGGCTATGACCCCGTCGATGGTCACGGGCGGCGAGAACGACGGAGGGGCGGTGGACGGCGCGGCCTACGATGTCCGGCGCCCGGCCGCGCCCGGCCGCTTCGTCTTCGCCTCGCCGCACTCCGGCGACCTCTACCCCGCCGACCTGGGAACCGATCCGGCCTTGCCGGAGGCCAGCCTGCGCAGCGCCGAGGACGCCCTGGTCGACCGGCTGATCGCCCCGGGCGAGGCGCACGGCGCGACCTGATCCTCGGCCCGCACCGCCAGGGCCTATGTCGATCTGAACCGCGATCCCGGCGATCTCGATCCCGCGCTGATCGAGGGCGTCGACCCGGCCGGTTCGGCGCGGGCCGCCGCCGGTTAGGCGTCCTGCCGCGACTGACCGGCGACGGGCGCC
>NZ_JBNFOJ010000197.1:0-5487 GCF_057364705.1 Brevundimonas sp. CURTG3B2_SDJG | reverse complement strand
GCCGCGCCGGCGCGGCGTCCCGGCGGCGGCCCGGAGGCGCGGGCCCACTACGGCTTCCGCAAGGTCGAGATCTTGCCCGGCAACGTCGGCTACATCGACCTGCGGCAGTTCTCCAACATCGACTTCCAGAACCCCGATGATCCCGCGCGGCGGGCCGCCGACGCCGCCCTGACCTTCGTGGCCGACGCCGACGCGGTCATCTTCGACCTGCGCGACAACGGCGGCGGCGCGCCGTCGATGGTGGGGTATCTGAGCAGCGCCTTCACGCCCGCGAACGCGCCGATCTATAACATCTTCCACAGCCGCGAGGGAACCGAGAGCGAAGCGCCGGAGGTGTTCCACCCCAACCCGCGCCTTGATGTTCCCGTCTACATCCTGATCAGCGGCCGCACGGGCTCGGCGGGCGAGGCCTTCCCCTACACTCTGCAGGGCGCCGGCCGAGCGATCGTCGTCGGGGAGCGTTCGGGCGGGGCGGCCAACCCGGGCGGAATGGTCCCCGTCGGCGGCGGTTTCGCGGTCTTCATCTCCCAGGGGTCGCCCCGAAACCCGAACACTGGCCGGAACTGGGAAGGCACGGGGGTCGAGCCCGACGTGGCCGTCCCCTGGAACCAGGCGCTCGACCGGGCGCACCAGCTGGCGCTGGAGGGTGTTCTGCGGAAGGACGCCCGGAGGATGGACGCGACCTGGGCGCTGGAGGCCATGCGCTCGACCGCCGAGGCCGGCGATCTCGCCGCCTACGAGGGCGCCTATGGCGAGCAGACGGTGTCGGTCGTCGACGGCCGGCTGCAGATCGTGCGCGGCCGACGCCCGCCGGCGGTCCTGGCGCCGCTGGGCGACGACGTCTTCACCGTGGTCGGCGATCCCGGCCGCCGGGTCCGGTTCGTCCGGGAAGGCGGGGGCCGCGCGACCGCCTTCGACCTGATGAGTCTGGGCGGTCCGCCGATGCGCGCGCGGCGCACCGACTAGGCGCCAGCGTTACAGTTCATCACGGCTTGTTACAGGCGCGGGGTTGAATCCCCGCGCGCGCGGTTCCATTGAAGCGCCGAACCCCGAACGCCGCTTCCAAGGAGCCCGCCCCATGACCGTCCGCGTCGCCATCAATGGCTTTGGCCGCATCGGCCGCCTCGTCCTCCGCTCGATCGTCGAGCACGGCCGTCGCGACATCGAGGTGGTGGCGATCAACGACCTGGGCCCGGTGGCCACCAACGCCCACCTGCTGAAGTACGATTCGGTCCATGGCCGTTTCCCCGGCACGGTCGAGCACGGCGAGGACTGGATCGACGTCGGCTTGGGCAAGATCAAGGTCACCGCCGAGCGGGACCCTGCGAAGCTTCCGCACAAGGCGCTGAACGTCGACATCGCCTTCGAGTGCACGGGCATCTTCACCTCGAAGGAAAAGGCCTCGGCCCACTTGGCCGCCGGCGCCAAGCGCGTGCTGGTCTCGGCCCCCGCCGACGGCGCCGACAAGACCATCGTCTACAAGGTCAACCACGAGACCCTGACCGCCGACGACATCGTCGTCTCTAACGGGTCGTGCACCACCAACGCCCTGGCTCCGGTCGCCAAGGTGCTGAACGACCTGTTCGGCATCGAGCGCGGCTACATGACCACCATCCACGCCTACACCGGCGACCAGCCGACGCTGGATACGATGCACAAGGATCTGTACCGGGGCCGCGCCGCCGCCCTGTCGATGATCCCGACCTCGACCGGCGCCGCCAAGGCCCTGGGCCTGGTTCTTCCCGAACTGAAGGGCAAGCTGGACGGCTCGTCGATCCGCGTCCCCACCCCGAACGTCTCGGTCGTCGACCTGAAGGTCGTCGCCGCCCGCGAGGTCACGGTCGAGGAGATCAACGCCGCGCTGCAGGCCGCCGCCGACGGCCCGATGAAGGGCGTGCTGTTCACCACCAACGACCCGCTGGTCTCGTCGGACCTGAACCACATCGCCGCCTCGTCCACCGCCGCCCTGCCCCAGACCCAGGTCATCGACGGCAAGCTGGCCCGCGTGCTGAGCTGGTACGACAATGAATGGGGCTTCGCGACCCGCATGGCCGACACCGCCCTGGTGATGGCCAAGTTCCTCTAGGTCTGAGCCGGGGGCAAGGACGTTCGGGAGCCGCAATGTCGAAGCGGTGGTTGGCGCAGGCGGCGATGATCGGGGGACTGGGCGTCCTGCTGGTCGGATCGATCACCTATGCCTTTCTGCCGGGTGATCACGATCGCCTAGCGGTTCCCATATCCTTGATGGCTCAGGTTTTCGGCCTGGTTGGATTGATGCTGGTTCCAATCGGGACCGCATGGCTCATACGACCGCGCTTCAGGTTCATCTTCGCTGTCCTGGCGCTTCTGACCGGGACAGCTGTCGCGCTGATCCTCGCCTTGTTCGCCACCTTGAGCGTCGGGCGAACCTTCGGTGTCCTGACCCTGGCGATCTGGGCCGGCCTCATGGCACAGCTAGCGCCGGCGACGATGCGATTGCGGCAAAGCCGGGGAAGCGGTGTGGACGCCGCTCCGGCATACCTGATCGTCCTGCCGATAATCGCCCTCGCCGCTCAATTGATCCTGGCGGCCCCGTTGACCGCCTTCAGCCGTGAACGGGCGATCGACAACGCGGCCCGCTTCATTCGCCACATCGATCTGTATGCCTTGGAACACGGCGCCTATCCGGCCTCGCTCCAGGCCCAGAACCAAGACTACCGGCCAGGCGTGGTGGGCGTAGACCGCTATCAGTATGTGCCTCAGCAAGGGGCTTACAATCTGTCCTTTGAACAGCCCCGGTTTCTGCTTGATCGCTTCGGCACGCGCGAATGGGTGGTCTACAACCCACGCGACACTCACAGGGTCTACAGCCATACCACGTGGATGATGCCCGACGACGAAGGCTCTGAAGCCAGCCAGGGCTGGTATGAGGCCCGCGAGACGGGCCATAGGCATTGGCGCTCCTTCCTATTCGACTAGCAACGGCCTTGTGACATGACCTTCCGCACCCTCGACGACGCGACCGACCTCGCCGGCAAGACCGCCCTGGTCCGGGTGGACTTCAACGTCCCCATGGAGAACGGGCGGGTCACGGAGGACACCCGCCTTCGCGTGGCCCTGCCGACGATCCAGAAGTTGAGGGACGCCGGGGCCAAGGTGGCGCTGCTGGCCCACTTCGACCGGCCCAAGGGCCAGCGCGTCCCATCGATGAGCCTGAAGCCGGTGGTCGATGATTTGGAGCGCCTTCTGGGCGCCCCCGTCCGCTTCGCCGACGACTGCGTGGGCGACGAGGCCAAGGCCGTGATCGCCGACCTCGACGCCGGCGGCGTGGTCTTGCTGGAGAACGTCCGCTTCCACGCCGGCGAGGAGAAGAACGACCCGGCCTTCGCCGCACAACTGGCCAAACTCGGCGATCTCTACGTCAACGACGCCTTTTCCGCCGCGCACCGCGCCCACGCCTCGACCGAAGGCCTGGCCCGCCTGCTGCCCGCCTACGCCGGCGAATCGATGCGCCGCGAGCTCGACGCCCTGGACGCCGCCCTGGGCAATCCGGTGAAGCCGGTGATCGGCATCGTCGGCGGGGCCAAGGTCTCGACCAAACTCGACCTGCTGAAGAACTTGGTCGGCAAGCTGGACCGCTTGGCCATCGGCGGCGGCATGGCCAACACCTTCCTGTTCGCCCAAGGGACCGACATCGGCGGGTCGCTGGCCGAGAAGGACATGGCCGACACCGCCCGCGAGATCCTGGCCGAAGCCGAGGCGAAGGGGTGCGAAATCCTGCTGCCGGTCGATCTGGTGGTCGCCGCCGAGGTGAAGCCTGGCGCCGCGGCCCGTACGGTCCAGGCGGGCGAGGCGCTGTCGGCCGACGACAAGATCCTGGACGCCGGCCCGGCCTCGGTCGCGCGGCTGACCGCAGCGATCGATGCGTCGAAGACCCTGATCTGGAACGGTCCGCTCGGGGTGTTCGAAGTCCCGCCGTTCGACGCCGCCACGGTGGCGGCGGCCTGCCATGTGGCCGAGCGGGCGAGGGCCGGCGCCCTGGTCGCGGTCGGCGGCGGCGGCGACACCGTCGCGGCTCTGCACCATGCCGGCGTGGTCGACGACATGACCTTCGTCTCGACCGCCGGCGGAGCCTTCCTGGAATGGATGGAGGGCAAGCCCCTGCCCGGCGTCGAGGCCCTGCGCGCCTGACGTGACCGGAACGGCACAGGCGTCGGTCTGGGCGTCGTCAAGCTGTAACAATGCGTGACTTCGCCCTTCGCCGGGGCTAGACGTTCCGGCAAATAACAGGGCTCAGGAGACACCCCATGGCGCGCATCACGCTGCGACAGCTGCTCGACCACGCGGCCGAGAACGACTACGGCCTGCCCGCTTACAATATCAACAACATGGAGCAGGGCCTGGCGATCATGGAGGCGGCGGAGGCCGTCAACGCGCCCGTCATCATCCAGGCCAGCCGCGGCGCCCGCAGCTACGCCAACGACATCGTCCTGGCCAAGCTGATCGACGCCTTGGCCGAGCTCTACCCGCACATCCCCGTCTGCATGCACCAGGACCACGGCAACGGCCCCGCCACCTGCGCCACCGCCATCCAGTACGGCTTCACCTCGGTGATGATGGACGGCTCGCTGGAAGAGGACGCCAAGACGCCCGCCAGCTACGAGTACAACGTCGACGTCACCCGCCGCGTCACCGAGATGGCCCACGCCTGCGGCGTCTCGGTCGAGGGTGAGCTGGGCGTGCTGGGCTCGCTGGAAACCGGCATGGGCGAAGCCGAGGACGGACACGGCTTCGAGGGCAAGCTGGATCATTCGGCCCTGCTGACCGACCCGGACCAGGCCGTCGAGTTCGTGAAGGCCACCAAGGTCGACGCCCTGGCCATCGCCATGGGCACCAGCCACGGCGCCTACAAGTTCAGCCGCCAGCCGGACGGCGAGGTCCTGGCCATGAACGTGATCGAGGAGATCCATCGCCGCCTGCCGGACACCCACCTGGTCATGCACGGCTCGTCATCGGTGCCGCAGGACCTGCAGGACATCATCAACCAGTACGGCGGCCAGATGCCTCAGACCTGGGGGGTGCCGGTCGAAGAGATCCAGCGCGGCATCAAGCACGGCGTGCGCAAGATCAACATCGACACCGACAATCGGATGGCCATCACCGGCGCCATCCGCAAGGTGCTGGCCGAGAAGCCGGGCGAGTTCGACCCGCGCGCCTATCTGAAGCCCGCCAAGGAAGCGATGCGAAAGCTGTGCATCGAGCGCTATCAGCAGTTCGGCTGCGAAGGCCAGGCCTCCAAGATCAAGCCGCTGTCCACGGCCCAGATGGCCAAGCGCTACGCCTCGGGCGAACTGGACCCGCACTTCGGCGGCGCCGCGTCCAAGGCCGCCTGATCGGCGACCGCGCTTCGCGGCCGCCGATCAGCCTTCGTCACCAGCGGCCCTCGTAGCGGTAGCGCACGTCCCGCGCCTCGCGCTCGGCGTCGTCGAGCGCGTTCTTGCGCCCGGC
>NZ_JBNFOJ010000196.1:0-5537 GCF_057364705.1 Brevundimonas sp. CURTG3B2_SDJG | reverse complement strand
GGCGGGGGCGGCCGGCGCGCGGGGCGCGGAAGCGGGTTCCTGGGGTCGGGCGTCCCTCGCCGTTCAGCAGGACGGTCGACCTTGGCCTTGCCTCGCAGTTCCTCCAGCAGCTGGCGCACCCCTTCGTAGGTCAGGTAGCGCACGATCTGGGGCCGCGCCTGCTCGAGCGTGGGCGGCGTCTCCTTGCGACGGTCCTCGACCCGCAGCACGGCCCAGCCGCCCTCGGTCTGGAACGGGCCGACGGTGGAGCCGGCCGGCCGGTCCCGAAGCGCGTTCGCATAGGCCTGCGGCATCACGTCCAGGGTCGAATAACCCAGGTCGCCGCCCGAGAAGCGGGTCGCCTCGTCGACCGACCGCTCCATGGCGACGGCCTCGAAGGCCGCGCCCTGGGCCAGGATGCCGACCACGGCGTCGGCCTCGGCCTTGGTGCGCGACAGGATCAGGCGGGTGCGGATCTCCTCCGAGGTCCGCGCCAGGCGAAGCTGCTCCTGATAGAGGGCCTCGACCGACTTGTCGGTGATGGTGTTGTTGACGACGGTTTCGACCAGCATGTCGCCCAGGATGCGTTCGCGGGTGGCTTCCAGGCGGCGTTGCGCCAAGGCGGAGTTGTCCAGGCCCCGGCGTTCGGCCTCGCGGCCCAGCAGTTTCTGATCGATCACCTCGTCCAGCACCCGCCGGAACAGGTCCGAGGTGACGTCCAGCGGCTCGCCCTCCCCGACCAGGCCCTGCGCCACCGCTTCGCGACGGACGTCCGAGGCCCAGATGGTCTCGTCCTGGACCTTGGCCACGGCGCGGTCTCCCGGCTCGGGCGGACGCTCGGACCCGCCCGGACGGCCGCAGGCGGCGACCGTCAGCGCCAGTCCCAGGACAAGGGCGGTCAAGACCGGAAACAGGGTGCGGGATGGCCTCATTCGGGCGCGCTCCGTCGGCGGGCGGCAATAGCCCTCGCGTTGACAGGGATAAGGCCGGTGCTTAAGTCCCGCCTGCGCCCAAGTCGAGGGGTTTTCGATCGTTCGCGCGGCCCTCGCGCGCGCCTGGATTGCAGGCGCACCGGGCCGCCTTCGCCGAGGCCCCTCCGCGGCGCTCGACCGCCGCCCTTCCGGGACCTCGTACCAGAGCCATTCGCCGCTCGCCCGCCTTCGGATCGCCCATGCTCGGCTTCGCCAAGAAGATTTTCGGTTCATCCAACGACCGCAAGGTCAAGGACTTCATGAACCGCGTTCAGAAGATCAACGCGCTGGAGGCCAAGTACGCCGCGCTGTCCGACGACGAACTGCGGATGATGACCGACCACTTCCGGGATCGGATCGCGGGCGGCGAGAGCCTGGACAAGCTGCTGAACGAGGCCTTCGCCGTGGCGCGCGAGGCCTCCAAGCGGGTCCTGGGGCAGCGTCAGTACGACGTCCAGCTGACCGGCGGCATGATCCTCAACGAAGGCGGCATCGCCGAGATGCGCACCGGCGAGGGCAAGACCCTGGTGGCCGTGGCTCCGGTGTACCTGAACGCCCTCCTGGGCAAGGGCGTGCACGTCATCACCGTCAACGACTACCTGGCCCGTCGCGACGCCGAGTGGATGGGACGCGTCTACCGGTTTCTGGGCCTGGAGGTCGGCGTGATCGTCAACGGCCTGTCGCAGGGCCAGCGCCAGGCGGCCTATGCGGCCGACATCACCTACGGCACCAACAACGAGTTCGGCTTCGACTATCTGCGCGACAACCTGGTCTACGACCGGCGCGAGATGGTCCAGCGCCCGCACCACTTCGCCATCGTCGACGAGGTCGACTCCATCCTGGTCGACGAGGCCCGGACGCCGCTGATCATCTCGGGCCCGACCGAGGATCGCTCGGACCTGTATCTGACGGTCGACGCGATCATCAAGGAGCTGATCCAGGACAAGGCGACCTACGACCTCGACGAGAAGCAGCGCCAGGCCCTGCTGACCGAGGAAGGCTCGGAGCGGATCGAGCAGATCATGGAGGAGCGCGGCCTGTTCGCCGCCGACACCACGGGCCTGTACGACGCGGCCAACATCACCCTGGTGCACCACATCAACCAGGCGCTGCGCGCTAACACCTTGTATCAGAAGGACAAGGACTACATCATCAAGGCCGGCGAGGTCATGCTGATCGATGAGTTCACCGGTCGGATGATGCAGGGCCGCCGCCTGTCCGAGGGCCTGCACCAGGCGATCGAGGCCAAGGAAGGCGTCAAGATCCAGCCCGAGAACCAGACCCTGGCCTCGGTGACCATCCAGAACTATTTCCGCCTCTATGAAAAGCTGTCCGGCATGACCGGCACCGCGGCGACCGAGGCCCAGGAGTTCCTGGACATCTACAAGATGGACGTCCTGGAGGTGCCGACGCATCGTCCGGTCCAGCGCATCGACCACGACGACGAGATCTTCCGCACCGAGGCCGAGAAGAACCTGGCCATCGCCAAGCTGATCGCCGAATGCCACGTCGCGGGCCAGCCGATCCTGGTCGGCACCGTCTCGATCGAGAAGTCGGAGGTCCTGTCCGAACTGCTGAAGACCTACGAGTACAAGACCGAGGTCTCGCGGACCCTGAAGCCGGAGTTCGCCGGCAAGGACAAGGAGGCCGCCAAGATCGGCGACGCCGCCTACGACATCACCTATGAGACCAAGCTGCGCGGCATTCCGCACAGCGTCCTGAACGCCCGCCAGCACGAGCAGGAGGCCTATATCGTTGCCGACGCGGGCCTGCCCGGCGCGGTGACCATCGCCACCAACATGGCCGGCCGCGGCACCGACATCCAGCTCGGGGGCAACCTCGAGATGCGGATGCAGAAGTGGCGCCAGGACCAGCGCAACATGGCCGTCGAGGTGACCCCCGAGATGGAGGCGGCCCAGGAAGCCGAGTTCAAGGCCGACATCGCCGTCCAGAAGGAGAGGTCCCTGGCCGCCGGCGGTCTGTTCGTCCTGGGCACCGAGCGCCACGAGAGCCGCCGGATCGACAATCAGCTGCGCGGCCGGACGGGCCGTCAGGGCGACCCGGGCGTCTCGAAATTCTTCCTGTCCTGCGAAGACGATCTGCTGCGCATCTTCGCCGGCGATCGGCTGGACGCGATCATGCGCAGCTTCGGCGTGGCCGAGGGCGAGGCGATCTCGCACCCGTGGCTGAACCGCGCCGTCGAGACCGCCCAGAAGCGGGTCGAGACCCGCAACTACGACATCCGCAAGAACCTGCTGAAGTACGACGACGTCGTGAACGACCAGCGCAAGGCCGTGTTCGAGCAGCGCCAGGAGTTCATGGACGCCGAGGACCTGTCCGAACTGGTCGCCGAGTTCCGCGGCGACGTGATCGCGGACCTGGTCGAGAAGCACATGCCGCCCAAGGCCTACGCCGAGCAGTGGGACATCGAGGGGCTGGACGAGAAGGTCCGCTCGACCCTGGGCCTGGAGCTGCCGCTGGCCGACTGGGCCGCCGAGGAAGGCGTCTCCAACGACGAGGTCGAGGAACGCATCGTGGCCGCCGCCGACGCCCGCGCGGCCGAGCGGCTGGAGCTGGTCGGCGCCGATCAGATCCGGGGTCTGGAAAAGCAGTTCATGCTCCAGATGATCGACATGCAGTGGCGCGAGCACCTGGTCCACCTGGACCACCTGCGCGGCGTCATCGGCCTGCGCGGCTACGGCCAGCGCGATCCGCTGAACGAATACAAGACCGAAGCCTTCAACCTGTTCGAGACGCTGCTGTACGAGCTGCGCCACAACGTCACCCGCTGGCTGATGACGGTGGAGTTCCGCTTCCAGGACGCCCCGCCCCCGATGGAGATGCCCGAGTTCCAGGAAATCCACCTGAACCCCGGCACCGGCGAGAACGAGATGGCCAACCCCTCCGCCCAGCTGCCGGAAGGCCAGCTGCAGGGCGAGGATCGCGCCCGGCTGCCGGTCGAGGCCCTGCCGGTGGGCTGGGAGCGCACGCCGCGCAACTCGAACTGCCCCTGCGGCTCGGGGCGCAAGTTCAAGCACTGCCACGGCGCGCTCGTTTAAGGGCGCTAACGCTCGGGACGCGGTCCCTCGCTGCTTGAGCGGTCTTGGGCGCTAGCGCTCGGGGTACGGACCATCGCTGTCTGGAGGTGGCTCAAGCATGGAATTGGAGGCGGATTCGCGGTGCGGGTCCGCCTCTTTTCTATTGGGCCGGCGGGCGATCCGGTTAAGGTCGGGCATGAGCTACAAGCCCCTGTTCTCCCGCGCGCTGTCCCTGGATCCGGCGCGGCTGCATTTCGCCGCACACAGCCACCACCTGTGGCCCGACGCCAGTTTCGACGGCCAGGTGCGCGCCTGGGTCGAGGCCAACCAGTTCGCCGACCGCAAGTGGGACCTGATCTTCGGCGACGTCGTGCCGGAGGCGCAGGGCCATGTGGCGAAGGAGCTGGGCTTGCCGTCGCCGGACAGCATCGTGTTCGCGCCCAACACCCACGAACTTCTGCTGCGCATCGTCTCCGGCCTGGAGCGCAAGCCGGTGCGCATCCTGTCGACGGACGGGGAGTTCCACTCCTTCCGCCGCCAGGGCGAGCGCTGGGAGGAGGCAGGCCAGGCGGCGATCACCCGCATTCCCCTGCATCCCTTCGAAACCTTCGACGCCCGGTTCGTAGAGGTCGCCCAGGCCGGCGGCTTCGACCTGATCGTCGTCAGCCAGGTCTTCTTCCGCACCGGCCAGACCTTCCGGCGGATCGCCGATCTGGCGGCTCTGGCCGACCCGGCGGGTCCCTGGGTCGTGGTGGACGGTTATCACGGCTTCATGGCCGCGCCGACGGATCTGTCGGCCGTGGCGGACCGGATCTTCTATCTGGCCGGCGGCTACAAGTACGCGATGTCGGGGGAAGGCGCCTGCTTCCTGCACGCCCCGCCCGGCGTCTGCCCGCGGCCGGTGATCACCGGCTGGTTCGCCGAGTTCGGCGACCTGGAAGGACCGCCCGGAGGCGTCCAGTACCGCACCGACGGCGGCCGGTTCTGGGGCGCGACGTTCGACGCCAGCGCCCTGTACCGCTTCAACGGCGTGCGCCGCATGCTGGACGAAGCGGGGCTGACGACCGCGGACGTCGCCGCCCATGCGCGCGGCCTGATGCAGGCCTTCCAGTCGGCCGCGGGCTCGGGCGAGGCCGGCCGGCTTCGGGACGCCGAACTGCTGAATCCGGTCACGGACGAAACCGTCCGGGCGCGCTTCCTGGCCTTCCGGCACGAGGACGCGCCGACCTGGCGCAGGCACCTGCTGGACGCCGGCGTGGTCGCGGACGTACGCGACGACGTCATCCGGTTCGGCTTCGGTCTCTATCAGGACCAGGCGGACGTCGAACGGCTGATCGAGATCTGCCGACGGGCGCTCTGAGCGACCGATACAATTGGGCCGAGACAACCGAGACACGGCCGCCGCTACAATCCGAAGACATCGTGGACAGCCGCGACATGGCCGCGATTTTCGGCTCAGAAAAAGGTGGTGTCTTCCTGCTGCTTTTGGCCTTCGGGCGCTTGCGGGGGCGCCGCCGGCCGCGCGGCGGGGGCCGGGCACGGACGGAGC
>NZ_JBNFOJ010000195.1:0-5662 GCF_057364705.1 Brevundimonas sp. CURTG3B2_SDJG | reverse complement strand
CGCGCTCGAGGTCGCGGGCGCCGGACGCCGGCCCCCTGGCGGCCGGCCGGCTGGTCAGCACCCAATGGATCCTGCCCGGCCGGCACGTGACCCAGGGCGACGGCTGGGTCGTCGAGATGCCCGGACTGATCGTCGATCTATCCACCCCGATCGCCCACGCGTTCGCCCGGGCCGGCGAGCCGATCCAACTCCTGACCGGCGTCACCATGATGTGCGGCTGCGGCCTGGAGTCCGGCGGGACCTGGAACGCCGACGACGTCACGGTCGAGGCCTGGATTTATCGGGACGGCGAGGCGCCGCAGGTGGTTCCATTGCCCTTCACCGGCCAGGCCAGCCGGTTCGCCGCCACCTACACGCCCGGGCGCCCGGGCCTCTACGAGATCGAAATCCGCGCCTGGGAACCCGCGGGGAACAACGCCGGCGTCGCCCGCACCACCGTCTTCGTCCGCTAGGAGCCCGCCGGGATGCGCCGCCCTCTTGTCCTCGCCGTCGCCCTGTTCGGCGCCGCGCTCGTCTCCCCCGCCTGCGCCGGTCCGGTCTCGGCGGACCCCTCGCGGGCGGCCGTCGAACAGGCGGTCGACGCGCCGGTCAGGGCGCTGATGGCCGATCCAGGCTACCGGTCGCTGACCGTCGCCGTCTCTATCGACGGCCGCCTGGAGACCTTTCATTTCGGCCGGCTTCCCTCAGGCGAAATGCCGAACGACCAGACCCGCTACGGCATCGGCTCCATCACCAAGACCTACACCGGCCTGTTGCTGGCCCAGGCGGTCGCGGACGGCAAGATCGGGCTCGACGATCCGGTGTCCGACTATCTGCCGGACGTTCCGCCCGAGGTGTTCCGCCGCGACGGGGCCGTCGTCACCATCCGCCACCTGGCCACCCACCTGTCGGGCATGCCGGTGAACCTGGCCTGCACGGACCCCGGCCTGCCCCCTCCGGCGATGGAGACCTGCTTGTCGGCCCATGATCGCGCCGATTTCTTCGCCCGCCTGCGCGCGCTGCGCCTCGAGCACGCACCCGGTCAGCAGTACATCTATTCCGGCGCCGGTTCGCGCCTGCTCGGCTATGTGCTCGAGCGCGTCTACAACGACAGCTATTTCAACCTGCTGCGGCGCTTCGTCTTCAGCCGCACCGGCGAAACCCGGACGCGGTGCTGGATCTCGGCCGCCGACGTCGCGACCCTGGCGGTCCCCGCTCCCGCCGCGCCCGACGCCGACGAATCGTCCTGCACGGCCGAACGCGGCCTGATGACCACCACCGCCGACTTCGGGAAATACATGGCGCTGTACCTGGCCGGCGACGACGCCCTGACCCGCGCGGCCGGAACGCCGCTGGTCCAGTCCGGAGACTGGGGACGCGCCTATCAGTGGAACACCTACCGCCCCGAGACGGAGGGCCAGCTTTACCACGGCGGCGGAACGGGAGACACGTCCGCCTGGGTCTCGCTCTATCCGCGCGAGGGTCTCGGCGTTTTTCTGGTGACGCCGTACGTGGCGCCCGACGCCGACGTCCAGGCCAAGCTCAACGAGGCGGCCAACGCCATCGTCGAGGGTCTCCGCGAACGGGGGCGCTAAGGGGTCTCAGGAATCGCGTGGATGAAACTCGGTGTCGGCCCTACGACCTCAAGGTTCGGTTGCGGCCAGCCGCCTTATTGCCGACACCGCTTCACTCCCGCTGATCGCCATGAAGGTCGTCTGGAAGGTCACATCCCGACCATCGCTCAGCGAAAGGCGAACTTGGTCGCCGAAAGGGCCCGAACGGCCCAGATCGACGGCGTCCGCGATGTCTCTCACAGGGACGGACCGAAAGAACGCCCAGTACAAGAATAGGCGACCGCCATCGACATAGAGAGCGGCTGGCCGGGCCAGAAAATTCCAACCGTGCCAAATCGCGAGGGGTATCAGCGCGGTGGCGGTCACGGTCGCCGACACCAGCAGGATCCGGCCGGTCTCGGTCGAGTATCTTCCCCCTTGGTAGCTTTCGAGCCCAGGAATCTGAATCCAGCAGAGGGTGGCGAAGGCGAGGATGCCTCCGCAAAGCACGGCGAGCTTCCACGCCGAAAACCCTGCCAGGATCTGCACGTCACGGACTGCGGCGAGGTCGTTCATCCGCAACTCATTCCTGACTCTCCAAGAGTCCGCAACAGATCGAATCACGTCGCCAGCGTTCGCGGAGTCGATCGAGCCGCCAGCAAGCTTCTCTCATCGTCTCGCTTGTCCGGAGGATGAGGGAGCTTTGAGGACGCGCCCCCTACCCGTTCGCCGTCGCGGTCACCCGCCCGCCGCCCGGCGACCGGGCGATGTCCAGCAGCTTGACCCGGAACACCAGCACGCTGTTGGGCGGAATGCCGGGGCGGCCGGTCTCGCCGTAGGCCTTCTCGGGCGGCAGATAGACGATCCATTCGTCCCCGACCTTCATGTGCTGCAGCGCCTCGGTCCAGCCCTCGACCACCTCGCCCAGGGTGAACACCGCCGGCTGGCCGCGCTGGAACGAGCTGTCGAACACCGAGCCGTCCGTCAGCGTACCCTCGTAGTCCACGCGGACCAGGTCGTTGCTGTCCGGGCTCTCGCCGCCGGGCGGGCCCGAGTTCAGGACCTTGTACTGCACGCCCGACGGCAGGCTTTGAACGCCCTCGGCCTTGGCGTTTGAGCTCATGAAGAAGGCCGCCGCGCGGGCGTTCTCGGCCGCGTCCTGGTTCGGCAGGGCCGAGTCCCGGCCGCAGGCCGCCGTCGTCGCCGCCAGTCCCAGCGCCGCCAGGACCGCCGCGCCCTTAGCCCATCCGAAGGTCATAGCCCGCCTCTTCCAGTCCCTGTCTGATTTCCAGCGCGTGCGCCTCGCCGCGGGTCTCGACCATGATGTCGAACTCCGCGCCCTTGGCCGGCACGTCCAGCGCCAGCCGGTTGTGCACCACGTCGATGATGTTGCCGCCCAGGCCGCCGATCACGGCGCTCATCTTGGACAGCATCCCCGGCCGGTCGTCGCCCAGGATGCGGTAGACGACCATCTTCTTCTCGCGCACCAGCTCCCGGTTCAGCACCACGGCCAGCATTCGCGCGTCGATGTTGCCGCCGGTCAGCTCGATGCCGACCTTCAGCCCCTTGAACTTGTCCGGATAGGCCAGCAGCGCGGCCAGGCCGCCGGCCCCGGCGCCCTCGGCCACCGTCCGCTCCATGGTCGCCAGGTAAGAGACGCCGCGCTCGAAATCGGCCTCCTGCACCACCAGAACGTCCTCGATCAGCGGATCGACCAGGGCGAACGGAATTTCGCCCACCGCCTTGATCGCGATCCCCTCGGCGATGGTCTGGCCGCT
This sequence comes from Brevundimonas sp. CURTG3B2_SDJG, assembly GCF_057364705.1. Lineage (NCBI taxonomy): Bacteria > Pseudomonadati > Pseudomonadota > Alphaproteobacteria > Caulobacterales > Caulobacteraceae > Brevundimonas > Brevundimonas sp. CURTG3B2_SDJG. The sequence continues at coordinate 2,352 of NZ_JBNFOJ010000195.1, read as the reverse complement.
GCATTTCGGCGGCAGGCCCGCCCGCCGGGCCGTGTAGGACGGATACATCGCCGCCTCGACGCCGAAGATCCGGATCGAGGGCTTGATCGCCTTGGCCGCGATCGCCGTGCCCGCGATCAGCCCGCCGCCGCCGATCGGCACGATCAGCACGTCCAGGTCCGGCGCGTCCTCCAGGAACTCCAGCCCGCACACGCCCTGGCCGGCGACGATCCCCTCGTCGTCGAAGGCCGAGACGAAGACATAGCCCTTCTCGTCGCGCAGCCGGTGCGCTTCCTCGGTGGATCCCGTGAAGTCCAGCCCTTTGATCACCACCGTGGCCCCGTGGGCCCGGGTGCCGTCCGCCTTCACGAACGGGGTGCCCTCCGGCATCACGATGGTCACCGGCACGCCCAGCCGCGCCCCGTGATAGGCCAGCGCCTGGGCATGGTTCCCGGCCGAGGCCGCCACCACCCCGCGCCGCTTCTCGTCCGGGCTCAGCTGCAGCAGCCGGTTCAGCGCCCCGCGCTCCTTGAAGCTGCCGGTGAAGTGCAGGTTGTCGAACTTGATCCACACCTCCGCGCCGGTCAGCTGCGACAGCTTGCGGGAGTAGCGGACCGGCGTGCGGTCGACCTGGCCGGCGATGCGGTCCCGCGCCGCCAGAATGTCGTCAAACGTGACTGTCATGGGCGTCCCCTATAGCCGGTCTCGCGCCGGTTTGCCGGGCGCTTGTGGACCACCCACCGGCGCCTCGCAACCTTGACCTTATCGCGGCGTTGAGCGTCTGATCCCTGTTCGACCCGCGCCCCGATGGAGTGAGCCGATGACCGTCTCCAAACCCGCCCTCTCGCTGATCCTTCTGGCCGGCGCCGCCCTGGCCGGCTGCGGAACCGTGCCGTCGGACGGCTTCGGCGGCGGCGGGGGCCGTCCGGCCGCCTTCGACGCCGAGGATTTCGCCTGGTCTGCGCAAGGCGGCCGCGCGTCCATCGACGGCCGGATCGCCTATGTCCGCGACGGCCAGGCCTTCGCCTGCACCGGCTCGGTGGGCCTGACCCCGGACACCCCCTACACCCGCGCCCGCTTCCAGAACCTGTACGGCTCCACCGACCGCGCGGCGGTTCCCGAGGCGATCGTGCGCGCCCGCACCGTGCCCGACCCCAACGCCGATTACCGCTCCTTCGTCCGCTCCGAGACCTGCAGCAACGGCCGCTTCGAGTTCGCCAACCTGCCGGCCGGCGGCTGGTTCATCATCGCCCCGGTCAGCGCCGGCGGCGACCGCGTGGTGCTCATGCGCCACGTCGACACCCGCGCCGGAAGGGTCGCCGTCACCCTGCCCTGAGGTCGCCTTAGCCGTCCCCTGGCCGCGTATCGGGCCGTTCCGGAGAGTTAACCATGCGTCGCTCCCTCCTGATCGTCCTGGCCGCACCGATCCTGGCCCTGGCCGCCCCCGCGGCCGCCCAGACCTGGGACCGCTACGACGGCGGCTACGCCTACGATTCCCCGGCCGACCGGGACGGCTGGCGGCGCTATGACGGCTACCGGCGTCAGTCCAACTCGGTTCCGTCGGACTTCGACTGGCGCGGCCAGCTGGACCGTCCCGGCGACTATCGCTGCGACCCGTTCTGGGACGCGAACCGCGATGACTGCGGCGCCGGCTGGCGCGACCAGCGTCATCGCGTCAGCCCCCAGGCCCGCCGCGACTATCGCTCCCTCGCCGGCTGGCGCCACGACGACGGCTACGGATACGGACACGGCCGTTACGAGTATGGCGACGATCGCTATCGCTACAGCCGCGGCTATCCCCGCCAGGGTTACGGGTCGTCCTATGGCTATTACGGCCACGGCCAGGGCGGAACCGCCTACCTCGGCGCCTACGGCCGCCCCGATGTCGTCTTCCCGGGCGGCGGCCACGGCTACGCCGACGGCCGCGACCGCCGCCGCATCGACTGGTGCCGCGCCGCCTACCGTTCCTACGATCCCGCCAGCGGCTACTACCGCGCCTACAGCGGCCGCCTGATCTGGTGCGGGTGAACGGCCGGTACCTATAGCGCGCCAATCGCGCTCAAGCAGCGAGCCGCCGCGCGGCGAGCGATAGCGCACCGCAAACGAACGAAGTTCGTCCGATCACAGACGTGTGGACGAGCGGCGTTCGCCATGTTTTCGCCTCGACCGGCCCGCTTGGGTCGCCTTCGCCCGTTTGGGCGCAGTCGAGGGGGAGCGTCATGTCCCAGCACAACATCTCCGGCTCCGAGGTCTTCGGGCCCAAGCCGTTCGTCATCCTTCGCGGCGTCAGGACCAGCGGGCCTGCGCCGTCAGCGCAGCGCCCCGCACCCCTGGGCCGCCTTCGTGGGCCGGGGGGCGGTCGTCGCCGTCGTC
>NZ_JBNFOJ010000194.1:0-5676 GCF_057364705.1 Brevundimonas sp. CURTG3B2_SDJG | reverse complement strand
CGGAGCCCGCGCGGGCCGGGTCGGCCTGCACGGCGGCAGCCAGGGCGGCTGGGTCTCCCCCCTGGCGGCGACCAAGACGCCCGTCGATTTCATCGTCGTCGGTTTCGGCATGGCCGAGGGCGTCCTCGCCGAGGACCTGGGCGAGATGCGCCAGGACCTGGCCGCCAAGGGTTGGGGCCCCGAAGTGATCGCCAAGGCCGACGAGATCCACGCCGTGACGGCCGCCTTCATGAAGTCGAACGGCGCGGTCGGCTTCGCCGATCTCGACGCCCTGCGCGCCCGCTACGGCTCCGAGCCCTGGTGGGGCGACATCGGCGGTGATTTCTCGTCGCTGCTGTTGAAGTCGACCAACGAGGAGATCACCGCCCTCCTGGCCCAGGTCCAGTGGGGCATCATGTGGGACTACGATCCGATGCCGGCGCTGCGGTCGGTCGACGCCCCGATGCTCTGGATCCTGGCCGCCGACGACACCGAGGCGCCCGTCGAGGGCACGCGAGAACGCCTGACCGCCCTGGCGGCCCAGGGGCGGCCGATCACCGTGCTCCAGTATCCGGACGCCGATCACGGCATCATCGAGTTCCAGCGCGGCGCGGACGGCGCGAAGCGGGAGATCCGCTACTCCGACGGCTACATCCAGGCGGTCCTGGACTGGGCCGCGTACGGCCAGTTGCGCCACGGCCTGGGGCGCGGCGAAGTGCTGGCCCGCCCTTCTGGAGAGCGCTGATGAACCCGACACGCCGCCTGGTCCTGGGCGCCGCCGCTGTCACGCCGCTGGTCGGCGCGGCCCGCGCCGAGGACGTCGATCAGCTGGTCGTGGGGCGCGCGCTGCCCCGGTTCGATCTGCTGAAGCCGGGCCCCCGGACCTATCTGCGCTCCGTCGAGAAGGACGGGGCCCACGTCGCCGTCGCGTCTGGCGGCGCGAGGTGCGTTTCGAGGACGTCGACGCGCCGCCGCCTGCGCATCGTCCAGCGCTGGACGGAACCGGCCAGACGCCGTCGCTGGCCGAGCGGGATTCGGTGTTCGAGATGGGGACCTTCCGGCCCTTCACCCACGTGCGCGCCACCACCCGCGACGGGACCCGCGTGGTCGAGGGCTTCCGCTTCTCGCCGGACGCCATCACCGGCCTGGCGGGCCTGGCCGACAACAGCCGCGCCGACTTCTCGGTCCCCTCGTCCGAGGCGATGTACAATTTCGAGACCGACATGGAGATGCTGCAGACCCTGGCCTGGGCGCCGGGCTACGCGGTTTCCATCCCCTTCTATCATCCGGCGGGCGGCCCGCCGGCCCGGTACCTTTGGCGCGTCGGCGACCAGGCCGTGCTGACCGGGCCGGACGGGGCGTCGATCGACTGCTGGGTGGTCCAGACCGACTACAACTCGGGCGGCGCCTCCATCGCCCGCTTCTGGCTGGCCAAGTCGACCCAGCAGCTGATCAGGATGGAAAGCCCGGCGCCGAACGGGGTGCTGCACCGGAAAACCCTGCTGTACTGACGCCGTATTGGACAGGCCGGGGCGGGGCGGATAGGAGAACGGCCCTTTCCGGAGAAACCCTTGCGACTTCCCCAGGCCCGGCTCGATCAGGTGCTCGACCGCTTCCACGAGGTGGAGGCGCGCATGGGCGCGGCCTCGGACGGCGCCGAGATCGTGCGCCTGTCGAAAGAGCACGCCGAGCTGAAGCCCGTGGCCGACGCGGTCCAGGGCCTGGCCCGCACCCGCGCCGAGATGGCCGACCTGGAGGCCATGGCCGAGGACCCGGAGATGGCCGAGATGGCCGCCGAGGAGCTCCAGTCGCTGAAGGACCTCTTGCCCGGCCTGGAGCGCGAGGTCGCCCTGCTGCTGGCCCCCGCGACGCCGACGAGAACGCCTCCGCCGTCTGAGGTCCCGGGCCGGAGCCGGCGGCGACGAGGCCGCCCTGTTCGCCGGCGACCTGTTCCGCATGTACTCTCGCTACGCCTCCACGCGCGGCTGGCGGGTCGAGGTCGACAGCGCCACCGAGGGCGAGGCCGGAGGTTACAAGGAGATCATCGCCACGGTGACAGGGGAGGGCGTCTTCGGCCGCCTGAAGTTCGAATCGGGCGTCCACCGGGTGCAGCGGGTCCCCGCCACCGAGGCCGGCGGGCGCATCCACACCTCCGCCGCCACCGTCGCCGTCCTGCCCGAGGTCGAGGACGTCGAGATCGAGATCCGCGACCAGGACCTGCGCATCGACACCTATCGCTCGTCCGGCGCGGGCGGCCAGCACGTCAACAAGACCGACTCGGCCGTGCGCATCACCCACCTGCCCACCGGCATCGTGGTCACCTCGTCCGAGAAGTCGCAGCACGTGAACCGCGACAAGGCGATGAAGAACCTCCGGGTGCGCCTCTACGACATGCAGCGGCAGGAGAAGGACAAGGCCCGCTCCGACGCCCGCAAGTCCCAGGTCGGCTCGGGCGACCGCTCGGAACGCATCCGCACCTACAACTTCCCGCAGGGCCGGGTCACCGACCACCGCATCGGCCTGACCCTGCACAGCCTGCCCCAGATCTTGGAAGGCGACCTCGACGCCCTGCTGGACGCCCTGATCGCCGAGGACCAGGCCGCCCGCCTGGCGGACCTGGAGGCCGAGTTCGGCTAGGCGTCCCGCCCCGCCGTCCGATCCTTGCGGATCCGCCGCCTCAACAGCCTGTCGGACAGGGCCTCGGCATGCTTCAGGGTAAAGGCCAGGGCCGCCGGATTGCCTCGCCGGGGTCCGACGCTGTCGGCCATCACCGCCCCGCGCTCGCCGATCGCCTTGGGCGGGCCGGTGGTGGTGTCGATCGCCGTCTGGTGCTCGATCTCGGCGTTCAGCTCGGCCCCCATCAGCACGATCTGCACCGTCAGCCAGGTCCACAGCAGAAAACCCATCATCGCCGCCAGCGGACCGTAGGAGGCGGTCCGCACGAAGGTCTGCAGGTACCAGCTGAAGCCCAGCGACAGGCCCAGGCTCAGCAGGGCCGCGAAGATCGCCCCCGGCGTCAGCCAGCGCCAGCGCGCCCGCCGCCGGCTGGGCCCGAACCGGTAGATCACCGTCAGCGCCGCCACATAGACCAGGAACAGCATCGGCCAGCGCAGCGGCGCCAGGTGGTTCCACTCCTCGGCCAGCCCCAGGAAGCCCAGGACCACCGGCACGCCCACCACCATCGCCGCCGACAGCAGCACCGCCACCAGGCCCGACAGGGTGAAGGCCATGCACAACAGGTTGTACTGAACCAGATTGCGCTTCTCGACCTCGTGGTAGGCGACGTTCACGCCGTAGAACAGCACCTTGATCGCCCCGTTCGCCGTCCACAGCGACAGCATCAGCGTCCAGACCAGGGTGAAGGTCAGCTGGCCGGTCGAGGTGCCGGCCAAGCGCTCCATCTCTCCGCCCAGGAACTCCGCGACCCCCGCCGGCAGCACCGAGTACAGGAACTGCAGCCGGCTCCAGGCGTCGCTGGGGTCGGCGAACAGGCCGTAGATCGTCACGAACGCCGCCAGCGTCGGAAACAGCGACAGGACCACGAAGAAGGTCACCCCGCCCGCCACGAAGCCCACCCGGTCGCCGAAGTAGGACGCGCCGGTCCGCCACAGGATGTCGACCCAGCCCTTGTGCGGAATCTGCTCCGGCCGCCCCGCCATCCGGCCGCGGCCGGGTTCGTCGCTCTCGAAGTCCTCCGGCGTCGGCGGGGCGGGGGGAAGCGGCTCGGGCCGGGGCGGGCGAAGCTCCAGCCCGTACTTGTGGCCGCGCGTGTACAGCAGGTGCGCGGCTCCGGCCCCGGCCGCCAGGCCGCCCACGACGGCCGCGGCCATGCCCCACAGGCTCGGGCCGCCTCGCGAACTCCCGTCTGGTCCCGACCGCCGCTGCATCGCGCCTCCAACGGCCCCGCTGACCGGACGTTCCGCTTGAAATCACCGGCGAGGCGCGTCAAGGCCTGCGCATGACCGAGACACCCACCCTCCTGACCGCCTGGAAGGCCGCGCAGGCCCAGCTGAAGGCCGGCCGGATCGACAGCCCGTCCATCGACGCCCGCCTGCTGCTGGAAGTCGCCGCCGGCTGCTCGCGCACCGACATCCTCACCGACCCCTATCGACCGGTGACGCCCGAACAGCAGGCCGTCCTGGACGGCTACGTCCAGCGCCGCCTGAAGCGCGAACCCGTCTCGCGCATCCTGGGCAAGAAGGGCTTCTGGAAGATCATGCTGAACGTCACCCCGGACGTGCTCAGTCCGCGGCCGGACACCGAGGCGATCCTGGACGTGGTCATGCTGGCCTTCCAGCCGAACCAGGCCTTCGAGATGATCGACCTGGGCACGGGGTCCGGCGCGATCCTTCTGGCGACCCTGGCCGAACGGCCGGCCGCGCGCGGCGTCGGCACGGACATCTCGTTCGAGGCCATCGCCGTGGCGCGCGAGAACGCCGTCAATCTGGAGCTCGACAACCGCGCGACCTTCCTGCGCACCGAGTGGGCCTCCGGCTTCGGCGACGACAGCTTCGATCTGGTCGTGTCGAACCCGCCCTACATCCCGTCGGGCGACATTCAGGGCCTGGATCCGGAGGTTCGCGACCATGACCCTCACCTGGCCCTGGACGGCGGCCCCGACGGCCTTGAGGCCTATCGCGAGCTGGCTCCCGAGATCCGGCGCATCCTCCGGCCCGGCGGGACCTTCGCGGTCGAGATCGGCTGGGACCAGGGCGCTCAGGTCAAGGCGCTGTTCGACCAGGCCGGCTTCGAGAATGTGATCGTCGTCAAGGACCTGTCCGACCGCGACCGCGTCGTCACCAACGGTCCGGATCCCAGGACAAACCCGATCCCGAAGATGTAGGGCCTTCATCAAGCCCCTTGGAAACCGCGCCGTCCCGCGCTAAGTCTCCTTCGTCTCCCACCCAAGCACACGCCTCGAACCGCCTCAGGTTCCTGTCTCGCGCGCGCTCGGGACCCAGTGACGGTCGGGCCGGTCGCCCGGCGGACCACGGGGAGGCGCGGATTTCCGAACACATCGCCAGCGGGGAATAGGCCCCGCCCGAGACGGAACACCACCCGGACGGACACCGAGCCTTCAAGCGCCCGGTCCGCCCTCACCATCAAGGCACGGTAGCGTCCGATGAGAGATTTCAAGGGCATGAAGCGTCAGCGCGGACGCAACAGGAAGCCCGGCGGCGGCGGCAACAACGCCAACGCCACCAATCCGAATCGGTCCTGGGACTCCCAGGGCCCCGAGAACATCAAGGTCCGCGGCAACGCCCAGACCGTCTACGAGCGCTACATGCAGCTGGCGCGCGACGCCGGCGCCTCGGGCGACCGCGTCCTGGCCGAGAACTACACCCAGCACGCCGAACACTATTTCCGCGTCCTGCGCGCCCTGCAGCCGCAGCGCTCGGTCTCCGAGATCGCTCAGCGCGAACTGGCCGGCCAGGGCTTCGACATCGACTTCGAGGACGAAACCGGCGCCCAGGCCGCCGCCATCATGGCCGCCGCCCAGGCCGAGGCCGACCGGATCGCCCAGCAGGAAGCCCGCCAGCGCGAGAACGAGGACCGCCAGAACGATCGCCAAAACGATCGTCAGAACGGCCAGGGCGATCAGCCGCGCCGCGAATGGCGCGACGCGACGACCGCGAGCCGCGCGAACCCCGCGCCGAGGGCGAGTTTCGAACCCCGCGAAGGCGGCCGCCGCCGAGA
>NZ_JBNFOJ010000193.1:0-5687 GCF_057364705.1 Brevundimonas sp. CURTG3B2_SDJG | reverse complement strand
ACGCCCTGGCAGGACCGGGACATCGGCGCCAGGTCGCCCGGCGCCTGTCCGACGACGGCGGCGTAGGCGGCGCGGCTGACGGACAGCTGCGCCTGGGCGTTGGCCAGGTCGGCTTCCGACTGGGCCAGGCGGGATTCGGACTGGGCCACGTCGGTGCGGGTGATCTCGCCGACCTCAAACCGGGCGGTGGATTCGTCCAGCTGACGCTGCAGGACGACGAGGTTGGCCTGGCGGATGCGCAGGATCTCGACGTCGCGAATCACGTCCGCATAGGCCTGGATGACCGAGGCCAGCACCGTCTGCTCGATGTCGCGCAGATTCTCGCGTCCGGCCATGATGTTGGCGTCGGCGGCGTTGATGCCGTGGCCAACCCGGCCGGCGGTCCACAGGGACTGTTCCAGGTTGACGGTCGCGCCGCCGGTGTCCGACTCGGCGTCCGGCAGGACGTCGTTCCATTGCCGGGCGTAATTCGCCGAGACGCTGGCGCTCAGCTGCGGCCGCAGGCCGGCGCGGGCCTCGACGATGCTCTCGTCCAGGGCGCGCTGGTTGGCGCGCTGGGCCAGCAGCGACGGGTTGGTCCGGTAGGCCAGGGCGATCGCTTCCTGCAGCGTTTCGGCCCAAGCGGGCGCGCCCAGTCCGGAGGCCAGGGCGATGACGGCGGCCGAGGCGAGCACGCGCGAACGTTTCAGCATGATTGTTCCTGCCTGGCGCGGGGAAGCGCGCCCTTCGTATCCATAGGCCTGATGCGGGACGCTTTACGCCCGCGCCAGTTAAGTTTTTTTCACGCGCGACGCCCAGCCCCTCCGTCGGAGGACGGCGTCAGAGCGCGAAGGTGGGCTCAGGCGTCAGTTCCGCAAGCACCGGCGGGGCGGCGTCGAACAATTCGCGGCGCGACAGGCCCTGCTCTCCCCGGAGGTACAGCACCGCCTTGCCCGCCGGGCCCGTCCGCTCCACGACCGCCAGGCGGCCGCCCACCTTCAAGGCGTCCAGCCAGGCCTCGGGCCGGCCGGGAACGGCGGCCTCGGACACGATGACGTCGTAGCCCTCGCCCGCCGCCGCCGAGAACGGCGCGACCGCGGTCTCCACCCGCGTCGGCCAGGGCCGCGCCCGCCACGTCGAACACAGCCCCGTCGGCTTCCTGGGCCGTGACCTTCAGGCCCATGCGGGCCAGGACGGACGCGGCGTAGGGGGCGGCCACGGCCAGGGCGCGCTCGCCGTCCTTCGGCGCCAGGCCATCAACAGCTTGGACAGGTCGCGGGCCAGCATCAGGCGGCGGCCGCGACGATCTCGGGCTCGATCTCGGCGTAGGCCGAGAAGGCGCGGTCGGCCGGCAGGAAACGCTCGCGCGGAACCGCCAGCAGGGCGGCCTGCAGGGCGCGGTCGGTGACATCGTTCACCCGGACCTGGCTGTCGACCATGACCTTGCGCGCGGCGGCGTAATCCATTTGCGTGGAATCCTGCTGAAATCTGGCGCGCTTATAGGTCTGTGCGTTGCGGCGGACAATCCGATCTGATAGCGAACCCGCCTCGCGATGGACGGCCTGGTTTCTCCAGGGCTCTCGGCCTGATGGCGGAGTGGTTACGCAGCGGACTGCAAATCCGTGTACGCCGGTTCGATTCCGGCTCAGGCCTCCATCGCGAGTTTCCCCGCAGAGACGGCCCTAGATCGGCGCGGTCAGCCAGCCGATGGCGCTGGCGGCGCCCACGGCTCCGGCCGCGATGGCGATCGCCAGCGCGACGCGCGCGTTGCGATGGATGAAGACGAAGACCCCGCCCAACATGCCTGCACTCCCCCCGGACCCGCCCACAGCGACACAGCTCGGGCGATCCATCAAGGTGTACAAAGCGTTAATCGCGGTTTGGTGATCGAATTACGCCGTTCGCGCGAAATGATGCAGCGCGATGCCCCCCGCGACCGCCACGTTGAGCGAATCGAAGCCGCCCGACATCCGAATCCCGACCGGCGTGCAGCGGGCGATCAGCGCTTCGGGCAGTCCGGGCCCCTCGGATCCCAGCACGATCGCGACCCGCCCTGCCCTGGGCGCCTGGTCCAGCGTCAGGTCCGCCGACGGGGTCATGGCCAGAACGGCGAAGCCCGCGGCCTTAAGGGCCTCCACGGCTTCGGCGGCGTCCAGCCCCGTCGCCATCGGCGTGCGCAGCGCCGCGCCGACCGAGACGCGGATGGCCTTGCGGTAGAAGGGGTCGCAGCAGCCGGCGTCCAGCAGCATGGCGTCGGCCCCGAAGGCGGCGGCGTTGCGGAACAGACCGCCCATGTTGTCGTGATTGCCGATGCCGCAGGCCAGCACGACCAGAGCCTGATCCCCCATCCCCGCCAGCAGGGCGTCCAAGCCCTCCGCCGCCGGCTTCTCGCCCAGGGCCAGGATCCCGCGATGCAGCGCGAAGCCCGCGATCGAATCCAGCACGCCCTGCGCCGCCGCATGGACTGGCGTTCCCTCGGGCAGCGCCGCCAGAGCGTCCTTCAGCCCCTCGACGCGATTCTCGGCCAACAGGACCGCCCGGGCGCGGCACAGCGATTGCGGCGAGGCCAGTACGCGCAGCACCACCTCGCCCTCGGCCACGAACAGGCCCTGGCGGCCCGTCAGGTCGCGCTCGCGGATGTCGCGGAAGCCGGCGATCCGGGGGTCGTCGGGGCTCTCGATACGGATGATGTCCAAGTTCCGACTTTTCCCGTTGCGTTGTGCGGATTCCCGCTGCTATAGCGCCCGCCTTCCCGAGCGAAACCTGTTCCGCGGTAGCTCAGTGGTAGAGCAGCCGACTGTTAATCGGCTGGTCGTAGGTTCGAATCCTACCCGCGGAGCCATCGCCCGACCTGCGCCGCCGGCGCGCCGGGAAGTTCCCCCCAGCTTAGATGCTCGCGCTTCCCGGCGCTGCGATCGCTTGTTGGCTGCGTCCTGCACGCCGAAGTTGCCGCCGGCGTCGAGATGCTCCTAGGCTCTGACCTCGTCGCCGGAGGTCCTGATGCCAGATCCGAATTCGCCTCGCCGCGCCCGCTACATGCTGGCGGTCCTGCAGGCGCTGCGGGCGCTGGAGACGGCGCCGCCTCAACAGGTCTACGCCTGGATTCGCGGCCAGGGGCTGGCGGACCCCGCGGACGAGGTCGACCTGCCGTCGGGCGAGAACCGATTCGAAAAGGAGGTCCGGTTCGCGCGCATGATGCTGGCGCGCGCCGACCTCACGGCGATCGCCCCCGACGGCCGCTGGGCCTTGACCCCCGCCGGACGGGCGATCGAGGCGACGCCAGAACTGACCGCCGGGCTGCTCAAGGCCCTGAACGGCGTCAAGCGCGGCCTGCTGGACGCGGAACGGGTCTACGCCGCCATCCTGGCCGCCGCCCGCCGGGAAGGCTTCGTCAGCTACGGCGACCTGGCCGAGGCCAGCGGCGTGCCATGGCGCAAGGCGCATCATCCCATGTCGCTGCTGCTGGATCGCCTGACCTATCTGGCCCACGTCCGCGGCTGGCCCATCCTCAGCGCCATCGTGGTCAGCAAGGACGAACGCGGCACCGGACGCTTCACCGAGACCGGCCTGCAGGGCTTCCTGTCCGCCGCCCGCGCCGTCGGCCTGGACCCGGGCGAGGATCCCGCGGCCTTCGCCCGCGAGGAGCAGCGCAAGGTGTTCGAATGGGCCCGGACCGCGCCGGACCATATGGGCCTGGCGGGCCGGCCCGACGAACCGCTCGAGGTGCTGGAGGTCGAGGATCTCGGAGACTTCGGCATTCCCCTCGTCGAGACCGTGGCGGTCAGCGAGTCCCGCGCTCCCGTCCTCGATCCCGCTGGCGGCTCGGGTCCGCGCTACTGGTTCGGCGGCGCCGCCTGGGACGGCGAGGACCAAACCGGGCGATTCCTCCGGGAGGGTGTCTGGCGCAACGGCTACCAGGACCAGTTCTCCGATCAGGTCCGGCGGATGGCCCCAGGCGACCGGATCGCGATCAAGGCGGCCTTCGTGCAGAGATTGCGCTTGCCGTTCGACGTCGGCGGCGCTCCCGTCGCGGCCATGCGCATCAAGGCGACCGGCGTCGTGACCGGAAATCCCGGCGATGGCCTGACCGTGCACGTCGCCTGGGACCCGCCGGCGCCGCCGCGCGACTGGTATTTCTACACCTATCTGAAGACCCTTCACGAAGCCGATCCCGCGGTCGAACAGGCCCGCCAGCTGATCGCATTCACCTTCGGCGGCGCGCCCCAGGACTACGACTGGTGGCTGCAACAACCCTATTTCGCCCGCAAATACGGCCGCCGGCCCCTGGTCGGCGCCGCGCCCTCGGCGACGGAGGACGCGTCCGCGCCGGGTCCCGCCTACACCACGGCCGGGATCGTGGCGGACGGCTGCTTCCTGGAGCCGGACGAGCTGGACGCCGTCCTGGCGCGCCTCAAGGCCAAGAAGAATCTCGTCCTCCAGGGCCCGCCCGGCACCGGCAAGACCTGGCTGGCGCGGCGCCTGGCCTATGCGTTGTTGGGATCGAGGGACCGCGAGACCGTCGATCAGCGCCTTCGCGTGGTCCAGTTCCACCCGTCCCTCGCCTACGAGGACTTCGTGCGCGGCTGGCGGCCGGCGAACGGCGGGCTCCAGCTCGCGGACGGGGTCTTCCTGCAGGCCATCGACGCCGCCCTGTCCGAGCCCGACCGCCCCTTCGTCCTGATCATCGAGGAGATCAACCGGGGCAATCCGGCCCAGATACTGGGCGAGATGCTGACCCTGCTGGAGGACAGCAAGCGGCGGCCCGAAGAGGCGTTGGAGCTGGCCTATCCGCGCCCGACGCCCGGCGGCGAACGGGTCTATGTGCCCGACAACCTGCATGTCATCGGGACGATGAACGTAGCGGACCGGTCGCTGGCGCTGGTCGACCTGGCCCTTCGCCGCCGCTTCGCCTTCGTCTCGCTGGAGCCCCGGCTGGGGCCGGCCTGGAGGGACTGGGCCCACCGGATCGGGGGACTGCAGCCGGGCATGGCCGACCTGATCGAAGCCCGGCTGGAGACGGTGAACCGCGCCATCGCCGCCGATCGCGGCCTGGGCCCCCATTTCCGCATCGGCCACAGCTACGTCACGCCGACCGGACCCGTGGGGCTGGACGGCGGCGCGGCCTGGTACCGCGGCGTGGTGGAGACCGAGATCCTGCCCCTGCTGGAAGAGTACTGGTACGACCAGCCCGACAAGGTCGCGACGGCCCGCTCGGACCTGCTGCGGGATCTTCCGTGACCGTGCTCGAGGCGGAGACGCCCGTCTCCGCGGATTCCGCCGGCGGCGACCCGGTGTCTGTCCACCGGATCGGCCGCATCCCGGTGCGCAACATCTGGCTGCTGTTCCTCTACGCCTCGGACCTGGCCCGGTTCGCCGGCCGGTTCGACGCCCGGTTGACCGAGGACGACGCCGACCTCACCACCCTGGCGGCGCGTCTCCTGGCCCATGCGGTCGAGCGCCGGCTCCATCGCAATCTGAGCCGGGGTTATCGGCCGCAGACGGCCGTTCTTTCGCGCGTCCGGGGCCGCATCGACGTCCTCAAGACGGGGACGCATCGCCTGCTGGATCGAGGACAGGTCGCCTGCCGGTTCGAGGCCTTCACGGTGGACACGCCGCGCAATCGGCTGGTGCGCTTCGCCCTGGACGCCGTCGCGGGCCGGACCTCGGACCGGGCGGTCGCCCGCCGCTGCCGCGAACTCGCGGCCGAC
>NZ_JBNFOJ010000192.1:0-5753 GCF_057364705.1 Brevundimonas sp. CURTG3B2_SDJG | reverse complement strand
CGAAGGCCTTGCCGTCGATGAGGGTCGCGCGGGGCGGGGTCGCTCAGCATCTCGAACAGCAGGCCGCCGGTGACCGGGGTGGCCTCGCGCAGGCGCACTTCGACCTGACGGCCCAGGTCCAGCGCTGGCCCGTGCGCTCGCCGACCAGGGCGTGGCCGCGGTCGTCATGGGTGAAATACTCGTTCCCCAGCGAAGAGACCGGAACCAGACCGTCGGCGCCGGTCTCGTCCAGGCGGATGAACAGGCCGAAGCGGGTGACGCCGGTGATGCGGCCGGTGAAGGTCGCGCCGACCCGGTCCTCCAGGAAGGCGGCGATGTAGCGATCCATCGCGTCGCGTTCGGCGGCCATGGAGCGGCGCTCGGTCATCACCACGTGCTCGGCGATGGCGGGCAGCTCGGCGATCTCGCGATCCGTCAGCCCGTCCTTGCCGAGGCCGAGCGCGCGGATCAGGCCGCGGTGGACGATCAGGTCGGAGTAGCGGCGGATCGGCGAGGTGAAGTGGGCGTAGCGGTCCAGGTTCAAGCCGAAGTGGCCGACGTTCTCGGCCGAATAGACCGCCTGCATCTGGGTGCGCAGGACCACCTCGTTGACGACCTCGGCGTGTTCGCCCTCGCGGGTCTCGTCCAAGAGCTTGTTGAAGCGCTTGGTCGTGGCCGGTTCGCCCTTGCTCCAGGGCTTGCCGATGGTCGACAGGAAGTCGCCGAGGTTGAACAGCTTCTCCTGACTGGGGGCGTCGTGGATGCGGTACAGCAGGGGCGTCTTCTTCTGCTCCAGCGTCTCGGCGGCGCAGACATTGGCTTGGATCATCATCTCCTCGATCAGCCGGTGGGCTTCGAGGCTGACGCGGGGCTCGATCGACGTGATCTCCCCCTGCGGGTTCATGCGGATGCGGCGTTCGGCGCTCTCGATCTGCAGCGGGCTGCGCTTCAACCGGCCCTTCAGCATGGCGCGGTAGGCGTTCCACAGCGGATAGAGGATGGCCTCCATGATCGGACCGGTGGTGTCGTCGGGGTTTCCGTCGATGGCCGCCTGGGCCTGTTCGTAGCTGAGCTTGGCGTGCGAGCGCATCAGGCCGCGGATGAACTTGTGGCCGGTCTTCCGGCCCTCCTTGTCGAAGACCATCCGCACGGCCATGCAGGCGCGGTTCTCGCCTTCCTTGAGGCTGCACAGGCCGTTGGACAGGCGCTCGGGCAGCATGGGTTCGACGCGGTCGGGGAAGTAGGTCGAGTTGCCCTTGTCGCGGGCCTCGCGGTCCAGATTGGTCCGGGACGGACGTAGGCGGCGACGTCGGCGATGGCGACCCAGACGATCCAGCCGCCCGGGTTCTTCGGATCCTCGTCGCGCAGGGCGTAGACGGCGTCGTCGTGGTCGCGGGCGTCGGCCGGGTCGATGGTGATCAGGGGCAGGTCGCGCAGGTCCTCGCGGCCCTTGAGCGAGGGCAACTCCTGATGCTTGGCTTCCTGTTCGACGGCCTCGGAGAAGCCGGTCGGGACGCCGTGGCTGTGGATGGCGATCAGGGAGGCGGCGCGGGCGTCGTCCTCGCGGCCGATGGTCTCCAGGATCTTGCCGCGCTTGGGCCCGTAGCGCTGGTCGCCCTTCTCGATGGCGGCCAGGACCAGGTCGCCGTCCTTCAGGCCTTCGGATTGGGCGTGAGGGACCAGCAGCACGTCCTTCGAACGCCGGTCGACGGGCTCGACCCGGACCTCGCGGTTCGAGCGGCGGATAACGCCCAGGACGCGGCTGCGCTCGCTGTCCAGCTTCTTGACCAGGCGCGCTTCCCAGCCGTCCCCGGCGCGGGCGAACTTGACCAGCAGGCGGTCGCCCATGCCGGGCGCGGGGCCGGTGCGGCCGGAGTTGTCGGGAACCAGCAGGGCGCGCGGGGCGTCGGGCGAGGCCTCGACCAGGCGGACGTACATCTCGCCGTCCACGTCGCGCTCGACCACGTCGGCGACGCCGACGGGAGGCAGGGCGCCGGCTTCGGAGAAGCCCTTCTTGCCGCGCTTGCCCAGCGCGCCCTCGGCCTCGAGCTCGCGGATCATTTCGCGCAAGAGCCGGCGGTCGCCGCCCTTCAGGCCGAAGTGGCGGGCGATGTCGGTTTTCTCGGCGGACCCGGCCTCGCGCAGGAAGGCGAGCAGGGTCTCTCGATCGGGGAGGCCGGCGGCGGGCCGGCGGGGAGGTTTTGTCATTGTTCGTTTTCTGTCTGAGGATCGACCGGCGCGAGGGCTTCGACGCCCAGGGCGGAAGCTGCGCGCAACAACTGGCGATCCAGCGTGATGAGTTTGGCCTCCACCCGCTGGGCGGTGGCCAGATGAATGGCGTCGGGAGCTCTCAGCCGCAGATCGAAGCGGCGGACATATCCGTCCGCGATCTCGATGTCGGAGGCGTCGAGCGCGACGGGAACGGCGGGCGCCGAAACGCGCCATTCGTCGAATTCGGCCAGGCGCCGGGCGCCGGCCTCGGGCGTTTCACGACCCATACGGACGGCCAGGGAGATGGCGGATGAAACCTCGGCGGCCGCAAAGTCGCTGACCAGGATGGGGGCTTCCAGATCCGACATCCAGCGATCGATCTCCGCGCTGGAGCGTTCCCGCAACAGAAGGGCCACGAGGACGCTGGCGTCGAAATAGGCTGCTATCACGGCCTGTCAGCATACATCTCGCGAAGCAGTTCGACAGAGGTTTGGCTGGCGGGCGGAAGGCTTTCACGCATCCGGCGAAGTTTCTCCATCGCCGCCCTGCGCCTTTCCAGATCGACCGGCGGATAGGGCCCCACGGGCCGGATTTCCGCGACCGGCTTGCCATGACGGGTGATGATCACATGTTCGCCGCCTTCGACCTGGTCCAGCAGGTAGGTGAACCTGTTCTTGGCTTCGGCGACCCCGTAGCTGGCCATCCTCGATCTCCATTCTGGCCATAAATATAGCCATAAATCTTCCGCGCCGCCAGCCCGGGTTGTTCCATGGTCTCCCCGCGCCTAGCTTCCGGCGCCAAGCCCCACGGAGTGAATTGATGTCCCTCGCCCCCGCCCCGGTCCTGTCCGGCCCCGCCAGCTCGCTGCTGGACCTGATCGGCAAGACGCCGATGGTGGAGGTGACCAAGATCGACACCGGGAAATGCCGTCTGTTCCTCAAGCTGGAGGCGCAGAACCCGGGCGGGTCGATCAAGGACCGCATCGCGCTGTCGATGATCGATGCGGCGGAGCGGGAGGGGTTCCTGAAGCCCGGCGGAACCATCGTCGAGGCGACGGCCGGCAATACAGGCCTGGCGCTGACCCTGGTGGGGCAGGCCAAGGGCTATAAGGTGCTTCTGGTCATCCCGGACAAGATGTCCAAGGAAAAATCCAGCATCTAAGGGCCATGGGCGCCGATGTTCGCCTGACCCGATCGGACGTGCCGCATGGGCATCCGGAATACTACACCGACATGGCCGAGCGCCTGGCCCAGCAGATTCCGGGCGGCTTCTACGTCAATCAGTTCGCCAACGACGCCAACTCCGACGCCCACTTCCGGACCACGGGCCCGGAGATCTGGGAGCAGATGGACCACCAGGTGGACGCCTTCGTCGCCGGCATCGGCTCGGGCGGGACCATCACCGGCATCGCCCGCTATCTGAAGAGCGTCGGCTCGGACGCCAAGGTCATCCTGGCCGATCCGGTCGGCTCGACCCTGGCCGGGATCGTCAACGAGGGCGTGCCCGGCCCCGAGGGCAGTTACACCGTGGAGGGGATCGGTCAGAATTTCGTGCCGGACACCGCCGACATCACCCTGATCGACAAGGCCTATTCGATCTCGGACGCGGAAGCGATCGGGACGGTGCGCGAACTGCTGCTGAAGGAGGGCGTGCTGGCGGGCTCTTCGTCCGGCACGCTGATCGCCGCGGCCCTGCGCTGGTGCCGCGAGCAGACGGAACCGAAGCGGGTGGTGACCTTCGTCTGCGACACCGGCGCCAAATACCTGTCCAAGGTCTACAACGACGCTTGGCTGGCGGATCAGGGCCTGGGCGAGCGCGAGCTGCACGGCGACCTGTCGGACCTGATCACCCGCAAATACGCCAAGGGCGACGTGGTGGTCGCCGGGCCGGACGACACCCTGGACACCGCCTTCAAGCGGATGAAGGGCGCCGACGTGTCGCAGCTGCCGGTCATCCAGGACGGGCGTCTGGTCGGCATCCTGGACGAGAGCGACCTGGTCCATGTGATGAACACCGACGAGATCACCCGCAAGGAGCGGTTCTCCAAGCCGGTGAAGTCGGCGATGACGCGCGACCTGGACACGGTGCAGGTGGGCGAGCCCCTGGACGCGCTGATCCCGCTGTTCGACCGGGACCGGGTGGCGATCGTGCTCGACGGCGAGACCTTCGTCGGCCTGATCACCCGCACCGACCTGATCAACCACTTGAGCCTGAATCGCTGAACCATGGCCGATCTCAAGAACAGCCAAGGGTTCTCGACCCGCGCGATCCATGCGGGGCAGAAGCCGGACCCGACCACCGGCGCGGTGATGACGCCGATCTACGCCACCTCGACCTACGCCCAGGAAAGCCCGGGCGTGAACAAGGGCTATGAGTACGCGCGCGGCAAGAATCCGACCCGCGAGGCCTTCGAGGCCTGCCTGGCGGACCTGGAAGGCGGAAGCCACGGGTTCGGCTTCGCCTCGGGCATGGCGGCGACCTCGACGGCGCTGGAGCTGCTCGACGCCGGTTCGCACATCGTCACCGGCGACGACCTGTACGGCGGTTCGTGGCGGCTGTTCGAACGGGTGCGACGGCGGTCCATGGGGCTGGATTTCAGCTACGTCGACATGAGCGATCTGGACGCCGTCCAGGCGGCGATCACGCCCAAGACCCGGATGATCTGGGCCGAGACGCCGACCAATCCGCTGATGAAGCTGGCGGACATCGCCGGCCTGTCCCGGATCGCCCGGGCGCACGGGCTCAAGCTGGTGGTCGACAACACCTTCGCCACGCCGTGGAGCCAGCAACCGCTGAAGTTGGGCGCCGACGTGGTGATGCACTCGGCGACCAAATATCTGAACGGCCACTCCGACATCATCGGCGGGGCCTTGGTGACGGGGGACGCCGATCTCGCCAAGGAGATCAAGTTCCTGCAGAATTCGGTCGGCGGGGTGATGGGGCCCTTCGACGCCTTCCTGGCCAACCGGGGCCTGAAGACCCTGGGCCTGCGCATGAAGGCGCACAACGAGAACGCCCTGGCGGTGGCGCGCTGGCTGGAGGCCCGCAAGGGGATCGCCCGGGTGATCTATCCCGGCCTGATCACCCACCCCCAGCACGAGCTGGCGGCGCGGCAGATGAACGGCCGCTACGGCGGCATGGTCACCGCGATCATCGACGGGGACCTGTCGCGCACCAAACAGGTGCTGGAGCGGGTCCAGGTCTTCACACTGGCGGAATCGCTGGGCGGGGTGGAGAGCCTGGTCAACCACCCCGCGATCATGACCCACGCCTCGGTGCCGAAGGAAGTGCGCGAGGCCGGCGGAGTGACGGACAACCTGATCCGGCTGTCGGTGGGCGTGGAGGATCTCGACGACCTGATCGCGGATCTGGACCAGGCGCTGGGCTGAGCCGTCAGGTTCGGGAGGGCGACGGGACGCCGGGGACGTGCGATCGTCCGGAACCATCGGCCTCGGCCCCTGGAGGTTTCGCGTGTCCCGACTGTTGCTCGCCGCTTCGATCCCTGGCGGCTGTGATCGCGGGCCCCCGGCCGCCGCTTCGGCCTGCGCCGTGCCGCCGCGTCA
>NZ_JBNFOJ010000191.1:0-5848 GCF_057364705.1 Brevundimonas sp. CURTG3B2_SDJG | reverse complement strand
GCTGCCGGCAGCGGCGTCCGCTCCGGCCTCGGGGGCAGCAAGGGTCACCGGCTCGCCGGCCGGGGGCCAGGCTCGCCAGGGTGATGGGCGCGCTGAAACTGCTCGCGCACGGGGGTCGCCGGGTGTTCGGCGTCCTCGGCCAGATAACGCATCGAGATGGCCCGGTCGTCCCTCAGATACTGGCGCGCCACCCGCTGCACGTCGGCGGCGGTCACCGCCTGGATGTTGGCCACGTCGCGGTCGCGGTCCGCGGATCGCCGGTCATGATCAGGCGTAGCCCAGGGTGAAGGCGCGGCCGTCGATGGTCTCCAGCCCGCGCAGGGCCTGGGCGGTCAGCTCGGTCTTGGCCTCGGCCAGCTCGGCGGCCGTCACCGGCTCGTCGCGCAGGCGGGCGACTTCGGCGCGGAGCGCCGCCAGGCCCTCTTCCGGCGTGTGGCCCGCGCTCATGATCGCGCTGGCGGTCACCACCCCGACCTGCTGCTGCTGGCTGTTCGACGAGGTGGCGGTGGTGGCGATCTGCTGACGATAGACCAGCGACTGGTACAGCCGGCTCGACTCGCCGGTCGACAGGATGCCGTCCAGCACGTCCAGCGCCGCCCGGTCGGGATGGCCGTAGGGCACGGTCGGCCAGGCGATCTGCACCATCGGCAGCGGCACGTTCGGGCCGTAGAAGGTGGCGTCGCGCGCGGTCCCGTAGGTCTCGGGCACGTTGTTCACCGGCAGCGGCCGGTCGGGGTTCTCCAGGCCGCCGAAATACTGGTCGATCCAGGCGTCCAGCTGGGCCTGGTCGAAATTGCCCGCCACGATCAGATAGGCGTTGTCCGGACGATAGAAGGTGGCGTGGAAGCGCAACACGTCGTCGATGGTGGCCGCGTCCAGGTCGGCGATCGAGCCGATGCCGGGGCGGCGGTAGGGGCTGTCCTGATAGATGAAGGCCTGGGAGTGCAGCCGCTGGAACCGGCCGTAGGGAGTGGCCAGGACGCGCAGCCGGAACTCCTCCTTGACCACGTCCCGCTCGCTCTCGAACGAGGCCTCATCCACGACCAGCGACCCCATCCGCTCGGATTCGGCGAACAGCATCCGCTCCAGGTGCTGGGCCGGCACGGTCTCGAAATAGTTGGTGACGTCCAGGCCGGTGGAGGCGTTGTTGGATCCGCCGACGTCCTCGGTCAGGCGGTCGAAGGTCTCCTGCGGCAGGTTGCGCGTCGCCTTGAACATCAGGTGTTCGAACATGTGGGCGAAGCCGGACCGGCCCTCGGGGTCGTCCTTGGCGCCGACCTTGTACCAGACCTGCACCGTGACGTTGGACGTCGACGTATCCCGCGAGGTGTAGACCTTCAGCCCGTTCGGCAGGGTCCGCTCCTGGAAGCCCAAGGGGGGCACCACGATCCGGCCGGGGCGGCGGCGGACGCCGTCTGCGCCAGGGCGGGGGCGGCGGCCGGCAGGCCGAGCAGAAGCGCCGAGGCGGCGACGGTCAGGATCAGGCGGGTCTTCATGGGCGGGCTCCGACGCCCGGACAGACGGGCAAGCGGGACCCTATCAGGGCCGAACCGGGGCGCACCTTACGGAGTGGTAATGAACGGCGGCGCTCAGTCCAGCTTCAGCGCCTCGGCCAGCAGCCGCGCCTCCGCCGCCCGGCTGGAGCCTTTGCGCCAGGCCACCACGATCTCGCGCGCGCGCCTTGGCCGAGATCGGGCGCACCACCACGCCCGGCATGTCCGCCAGACCCGCCCGCACGGCCATCTCGGGCAGGAACGACACGCCCAGGCCCGAGGACACCATCTGCACCAGGGTGTGCAGGCTGGTCGCGGCGAAGACGTCGTCGCCCTTGGGCGCCTCGATGTCGAAGGCGGCCAGCGCCTGGTCGCGCAGGCAGTGGCCGTCCTCCAGCAGGATCAGATCCTCGGCCTTCAGCGCGCCGGGCGCGATCGGCCCGGGCGCGGCCAGGGCGTGGCCCGCCGGGGCGGCGGCCAGGATCTCGTCGTCGCCGATCCGGGCGTGGTCCACGCCCGCGGCCGTGTAGGGGCAGGGCGATGACGGCGGCGTCCAGGTGGCCGCTCTTCAGCGCCGCCACCAGCCGCGGCGTCAGGTCCTCGCGGATGAACAGCCGCAGCTTGGGATAGGCCTCGCGCAGCTCCGGCAGGCGCGCGGGCAGAAGGAACGGCGCCACCGTCGGAATGACGCCCAGGCGGAAGCGGCCCGACAGCGGCTTGCCCGCGTTGCGCGCCGCCTCGACCAGGTCCTCGGTCCGGGCCAGCACGTCCTCGGCCCGGCGCACGGCCTCGGCCCCCACCGCCGTCAGCTGGACATTGCCCCGGGTCCGCTCGACCACCGGCGCGCCCAGCACCTTCTCCAGCTCCTGCACCCCGGCCGACAGGGCCGGCTGGCTGACGTGCGCGGCCTCGGCCGCCCGACTGAACGAGGCGTGCTCGGCCAGGAGCTTGAGGTACTGAAGCTGGCGAAGGGTCGGGAGCATGCATAAGCCGAAGTTTGCGAAGACGTCAGGACCTATCAGTTGTCTTGAAGTCTCGCCAGCCCGCCTTCTCATGGTTCAAGCTCGATGATCCGAGGAGGAGGCGTCCCATGTCCCTGTCGATCCTGGCCGCGGCCCTGTTGGCGACGGCGCCGTCCCCGGACTCGCGCGGAGACAGGGCGTTCGAGGCCGCCAAGCGCCGCGAGCTCGGCGACAGCGCTCCCGAGCTGGTCCTGCTGGTGGAGGCCCCCGACAACGAGAGTTGGGAAACGGTCGCCGTCTATCGCATCGACGCCTCGCCGGGCGGCGGCGCCGACCAGGGGTGGCGCTGGATCGTGCGCCGCGACCGCTGGGGTCGGCTGCCGAAGGACGAGACCGACGAGGGCGACGCGCTGGACAGGATCGGAGCGCGGGTCATGACGACCTGGGCGGATTCGGAGGCCTGCGCCGGCGTGGTCCCGCTTCTCGAGGCGGTCGAACGCCTTCCGCCCACCCCGTACGACCTGCGCGGCGTCGGCTCCGATTACGGCCTGGACGACGTCGTCGTCGGCGTCGCCAGGACGCGGTTCTGGTTGAACTGGGGCCCCGCGACCCCCGGAATCCAGACGCATGGCGATCTGAACGCCCTCCGTTGGTGGAACGGCCGCGACGCCCTGCAATCGTGCTGGACGGGGCGCGCGCCGATCCCCGGCTGACCAGGGATCATCATTCCGGGGTGGTCCTGCGGACGCCCCGGAGCGACGCGCGATATTGACGCCGATCAGCCCTGGCGGGATGTCGCCAAGTCGAACCGGTCGTTGTTCATCACCTGGGTCCAGGCGGCCACGAAGTCGCGCACGAACTTCCCGCCCGCGTCGGCCGAGGCGTAGACCTCCGCCAGGGCCCGCAGCTGCGAGTTGGAGCCGAACACCAGGTCGGTCCGGGTGGCGGTCCAGCGCTGCTCGCCGGTCAGGCGATCCGTGCCGACGAAGGTCTCGTCGCCCTCGCCGTCGACCTTCTTCCAGCCGGTCTTCATGTCCAGCAGGTTGACGAAGAAGTCGTTGGTCAGCTGCCCCGGCCGGTCGGTGAAGACGCCGTGGCCGGACCCGCCGTGGTTGGCGCCCAGCACCCTGAGGCCGCCGACCAGCACCGTCATCTGCGGCGCCGACAGGCCCAGCAGCTGCGCCCGGTCGACCAGCAGCTCCTCGGTCGGCACGTTGAACCGGACCTGCAGATAGTTGCGGAAGCCATCGGCGCGCGGCTCCAGCACCGCGAAGCCTTCAACGTCCGTCTGCTCCTGAGAGGCGTCGGTGCGGCCCGGCGTGAACGGGACCTCGATGTCGTGGCCCGCGGCCCGGGCCGCCTGCTCGATCCCGACCGAACCACCCAGCACGATCAGGTCCGCGATCGAGACATTGGTCCCCGACGCCGTCCGGATGTCCTCATAGGCCTTCAGCACCTTGGCCAGGCGCGCCGGCTCGTTGACGTCCCAGTCCTTCTGCGGGGCCAGGCGGAGGCGTCCGCCATTGGCGCCGCCCCGGTGATCCGACCCGCGATAGGTCGCCGCAGAAGCCCAGGCGGTCGCCACCAGCTCGGCCACGCTCAGGCCCGACGCCGCGATCTTGCCCTTCAGCGCCTGGATCTCGGCCGCGCCGATCACCGGACCCTGCCGCGCCGGGATCGGGTCCTGCCAGATCAGGTCCTCCGCGGGGACTTCCGGCCCCAGGTAGCGGGCCTTGGGACCCATGTCGCGGTGGCACAGCTTGAACCAGGCGCGGGCGAAGGCGTCGGCGAAATAGGCCGGGTCGTCGCGGAACCTCTCCGAGATCTGGCGGAAGCCGGGGTCGATCTTCAGCGCCATGTCCGCCGTGGTCATCATGGTCGGCAGGCGGCGGTCCGGGCTGTGGGCGCCCGGAGCCATGTCCTCCGGCTTCTGGTTCACCGGCTGCCATTGCTTGGCTCCGGCCGGGCTTCGGACCAGCTCGTACTCGTAGTCCAGCAGCATGTGGAAGAAGCTGTTGTCCCAGGTCGTCGGCGTCGGGGTCCAGGCGCCCTCGATGCCCGAGGTGATGGCGTGGTCGCCCATCCCGCTCTCGTGGCCGGACTGCCAGCCCAGGCCCTGCTGGGCGATGTCGGCGCCCTCGGGGCTGGCCCCGACCTTCTTGGCGTCGCCCGCGCCATGCGCCTTGCCGAAGGTGTGGCCGCCGGCGGTCAGGGCGACGGTCTCCTCGTCGTTCATGCCCATCCGATGGAAGGTCTCGCGGATGTCGCGCGCGGACTGCAGCGCGTCGGGGACGCCGCCGGGGCCTTCGGGATTGACGTAGATCAGCCCCATCTGGATCGCCGCCAGCGGCTCCTCCAGCGCCATCTGCTTCTCAGGCTGGATGCGGGTCTCGTTGCCCTCTTCGCCGACCCACTGCTCCTCGGTGCCCCAATAGATGTCCTTCTCGGGCTCCCAGACGTCGGCCCGGCCGCCGCCGAAGCCGAACACCGGCCCGCCCATGCTCTCGATGGCCACGTTGCCGGCCAGGATCATCAGGTCGGCCCAGCTCAGGCTGGCCCCATACTTCTGCTTGATCGGCCACAGCAGGCGCCGCGCCTTGTCCAGGTTGCCGTTGTCCGGCCAGCTGTTCAGCGGGGCGAAACGCTGCTGCCCCGCGCCCGCGCCGCCGCGGCCGTCGCCGGTGCGATAGGTCCCCGCCGAGTGCCAGGCCATGCGAATGAAGAACGGCCCGTAGTGGCCGTAGTCCGCCGGCCACCAGGGCTGGCTGTCGGTCATCAGGGCGGTCAGGTCCTTCTTCACCGCCTGGTAGTCCAGCGTCTTGAAGGCCTCGGCGTAGTCGAAGTCGTCGCCCATCGGGTCGCCCGACACGCCCTGCTGATGCAGGATGTCCATGGACAGGTGGTTCGGCCACCAGTCGCGATTGGTCCGGCCCAGCAGCGACCGGAGCGCGCCCCGCTCCTTCTTCGGATCGCTAAGGGGCGAGGGTCCGCCAGCATTTCCGTCCATGACTTCCTCCTGTTTCTGACCGTGGCGGGCAGCCTAGGCCCGCGTTTCAAGCAAGGAAAATCGATAAACTTTCTGGACAGGAACAGCAGAACTTATGAACCAGCCTTCGTCACGTTCCGCCAGTCGGGAAACGGTCGCGCGCCGGCGTAAGGCTTGTACAACGGTTCCACTCTAGCTCGGGCCGGCGGGCCGCCGCCGCCGAACCGCGTCGTCTTGGGGGTCAGCGCCATGCATTGGCTTGTGATCATCGTGCTGGCCGTGGTGGCCTACCGCCAGGGGCGCGCGATCAGCCGGCTCCAGGCCCAGCTCGCCGCGCTGCGGCAGGCCCCACCCGAATCCCGTCCCCGGAGGTCGGCGGACGCGGCGCGAACCGAGACGCCGCCGCA
>NZ_JBNFOJ010000190.1:0-5900 GCF_057364705.1 Brevundimonas sp. CURTG3B2_SDJG | reverse complement strand
CGGTCAGGCCTCGACGTCGTGCGCCCCGGGCCTGGGCGGCGGCGTAGGCGGCCCGGGCGTCGGCCAGGGCTCTCTCGATCGCGGCCAGGGCCCTCGGGCGTGACCAGGTTCGGGTGGGGGCGAGATCGGGCGGTCGGGAAGATCGGCGGCCGTGGCCTCCAGGTCTTCCTCGCGGGTGAAGGCGACGCTCATGGGGAAGGAGCGTATGGCGGCTGAGGGCGTTCCGGTCACGTCCTTTCCATAGGCTCGCTCCACTCTCACCCTGGCTCTTGATCCGCTCTTCCCGGCGAATGCCGGGACCCAGATTGAAGATCACAACGCCTGGAACTCGGCGGCGACAAATTGGCGGCAGCCCGAGTCATTCCATCTGGATCCCGGCATTCGCCGGGATGAGCGGATGAGAGTAAGGAGCGCCGATGCAGCTTTCCAAGACCGTCCATGTGATCGGGGCCGGGCCCGCCGGGCTGATGGCGGCCGAACGGCTGGGCCAGGCGGGCGTGCGGGTGGTGGTGCACGAGGCGATGCCGTCCGTGGCGCGCAAGCTCCTGATGGCGGGCCGCGGCGGGCTGAACCTGACGCATTCGGAGGATCTGGACGCCTTCGTGGGTCGCTATGGCGAGGCCGCGCCTGAAGTCGGGCGGTGGCTGGAGCGGTTCTCGCCGACGCGGCTGATCGGTTGGGCCGAGGGGCTGGGCCAGGCGACCTTCGTGGGATCGTCGGGGCGGGTGTTCCCTCGGGCGATGAAGGCCTCGCCCCTGCTCAGGGCCTGGCTGGGCCGGCTGGACGAATTGGACGTGGAGGTGCGGACGCGGTCGCACTGGGTCGGCCGCCGGGACGGAGGCTGGGTGTTCCGGACGCCGGACGGCGTGCGGATCGAGCGAGCGGACGCGGTGGTGCTGGCGCTGGGCGGGGCCAGCTGGCCGCGGCTGGGTTCGGACGGTCTGTGGACGGACGATCTGGCGGCGGCGGGCGTGAAGATCGAACGGTTTCGCCCGTCGAACGTCGGCTTCGACGTGGCGTGGAGCGCGGTGTTCGCCGACCGGTTCGCAGGCCAGCCGCTGAAACCTGTGGCGCTGACGCACGGCGACCGGACGGTGCGCGGCGAGGCGATGATCACCCGCTACGGACTGGAGGGCGGCGCGGTGTATGCGCTGTCGGCGGGGCTGCGCGACGCGATCGAGCGGGACGGAAACGCGACCTTGGCGGTGGACTTGCGGCCGGACTTGGCCGTCGAGTCCCTGGCCGCGAGGCTGGCCCGGCCGCGGGGCAAGGACAGCGCGGCCAACTGGCTGCGCAAAGCCGGCGGCCTGTCGCCCGAGGCGGTCGGGCTGCTGCGCGAGATCCCCGGTCCCTTGCCCGAGGGCGCCGACAAGCTGGCGAGGCGGATCAAGGCGGTGCGGCTGACCGTGACCGGGGCCCAGGGGCTGGAGCGGGCGATTTCCTCGGCCGGCGGGGTGCGGCTGGACCAGGTGGACGAGCGGCTGATGCTGAAGGCGTCGCCCGGCGTGTTCGTCGCCGGCGAGATGCTGGACTGGGAGGCGCCGACCGGCGGCTATCTGCTGCAGGCCTGCTTCGCCTCGGGCGTCGTGGCGGCGGAAGGGGTGGTCGAGTGGTTGGCTTCAGGCCGTCATTCCGGGGCCGCGTAGCGGAACCCGGAACCCAGAACCGCGTCGCAAGCTTCGTCTCGGGCCTGGCTTCGTTGTCCTGGGTTCCGGGTTCTTCGCTTCGCGAAGCCTCGGAATGACGGCTAGAGAGGTGGTCTGGAAGTTGGAGTTCCACCGATGAATCGCTTTCGTCTGACCCTCCTCGTCTCCGCCGCCCTCGTGGCCGCGGCCCCCGCCCACGCCCAGCAGGCCGATCCGGCCAGGCTGAACGAATACACGCGGGTCCTGGCCTCTGACGCCTTCGAGGGGCGGGGCGTGGCGACGCCGGGAGAGCAGAAGACGGTGGACTATCTGGTCGAACAGTTCCGGTCGCTGGGGCTGGAGCCTGGCGGGCTGGACGGTCAGTGGGTGCAGACGGCGCATCTGAGCCGGACCCAGCAGGAGGGGCCGGCGACGATCACGGCGCGGACGCCGGGCGGCGAGGTCGAGTTGCGGCGCGGGCCCGACGTGCTGGTCGCCTCGGACCGGCCGGTGGATCGGATCACGGTGACCGACGCTCCGGTGGTCTTCGCCGGCTACGGCGTGGACGCGCCCGAGCGGAACTGGGACGATTTCAAGGGCGCGGACCTGAGGGGCAAAATCCTGCTGGTCGTCGTCAACGACCCGGACTTCGGCGCGCCCGAGGGGCATCCGGTCGCGGGCCGGTTCGAGGGGAACGCCATGACCTTCTACGGCCGCTGGACCTACAAATTCCAGGAGGCGGCGGCGCAGGGGGCGGCGGGGGTGCTGGTCATACACGACACGGCCGGCGCGGGCTACGGCTGGTCGGTGCTGGAGGGCTCGTCCACCGCGCCCGACTTCGACATCGTGCGCCAGGACTGGGCGGCCGAGCGGGTTCCGGCCCAGGGCTGGATCCAGGGCGAGGTCGCCGAGCGGCTGATCCGATCGGCAGGGCTGGATTATGCGGCGCTGCGGGATCAGGCGCGGACGGAGGGCTTCCGGCCGGTCGAGCTGCCCGGGGTGACGATGTCGATCGACTTCGGCCAGACGCACGCCAGCATCGAGAGCCGCAACGTGCTGGCGCGGATACCGGGAACGGCGCGTCCGGACGAGACGGTGCTGTTCGGGGCGCACTGGGACGCCTATGGGCGCGCCACGCCGGTCGGGGACGACGACATCTACAACGGGGCCGTCGACAATGCGACGGGCGTGGCCGCCATCCTGGAGCTGGCGCGGCTGTTCAAGGCCGGCGGCGCGCCGGAGCGCTCGGTCGTCTTCGCCGCCTGGACCGCCGAGGAGGCGGGACTGCTGGGGGCCGAATACTACGCCGCCAACCCGGTCTGGCCGCTGGAGACGACGGTGGCCAACCTCAATATCGACAGCCTTCTTCCGGGTACGGAAGTCTCGCCCGAGATCGTGGTCATCGGCGCCGGCAAGAGCCAGACGGACGCCTGGCTGGAGCGCCGCGCGGCCGAGCGCGGCCGCCGCCTGATCCCGGACCCGGCGCCCCAGGCGGGCGGCTTCTACCGCTCGGACCATTCCCGCTGGCGCGGCGCGGGGTGCCGGCGCTGTTCGGCATCGCCGGGTTCACCGGCCACAACGCCCAGAGCCGGGACTATGTAGCCAACCGCTATCACAAGCCCTCGGACGAATGGACGCCGGACTGGCGGATGGACGCTGCCGCCGTGGACGTGGACCTGCTGTACGCCGTCGGGCGCGACCTGGCCGACAGCGACCAGTGGCCGGAATGGAGCGCGGGGTCCGAGTTCGAGGCGGCGCGACAGGCGTCGGCGGCCGAGCGGGAGTAGCGGCTAGAGGCTGGCTCCGAGCGGCCTGAGCGTGGTTGGATCACGGAACACGAGATGCGGCGGCGGTTCCGGGGGCGCCTCGCCTCTGGCCGGTTCCGGAGACGAAGGAACCGGAGGGTAGCGCCGTCTCCACTCCTGTTCCGCGAGTTGCCGATCCGGCCCTTGTTCGCCGTTGGGCCAACCGGTCAGCCGGTACATGCGGTTGGCGAGGTCGTAGACCGGGCCGTCCTCCACACCCCATCGATTGATGAAGCGGTAGCCGTTGGGGCCGTTCGCCTCGATCAGATAGACCACCCCGTCAGGCCCGGACAGACAGGAGTCGGGTGGAAGGTCGAGCACCCCGGACGACGCCACGAAGGCCGAGATCGGCGCCGCCTCGGCCCCGGAGAGCGGCCGGACGAGGTGGTCCAGCCCCTTCACGACATGGACCTGGTCCACGACGCGGGTCGCCGTGAGACGGGGGTGTTCGCCATGCAGATCGTCTATCCGGACGATAATCGGTTCAGAGAAGGCCGGCAGGAAGGTGAAACGCACGGTCGTCGCGCCGGCCGGCGGCTTGTGCAGGTAGAGCGAGGGCTCCCCGACCGTCCTGAGAGGGCCCGAGAACCAACCCTCGGCGAACTCCTCCACGGGCCCCTGAGGGGATGTCTTGTCCAACGAACAAGGATAGCTGCCCCGGTAGAGCGCAGGATCGAAATACTGCGTCCGTCGCGAGCCCGCCCACCCGGCGAAGAGCGCCACGGCGATCACCAGCACGACCAGGAGGACGCCGACGCCACGGTTCATGATTCACCTCACCGCCAGCTGTCCATCCCGCGGGCCCACGGTCAAGCCCGAGGGTGACGGCGTTTGGGGGAATGGGTAGGAGGGAAGGATGACCGACCTCCCCGAGATCCACGGCGTCTGTCCGCCTCGCTTCGCCGCCGTGAAGGACGCCTTCGCCGCCAACTTCACCGAGGCGCCCGAGGGGCTGAACGAACGCGGCGCGGCGTTCAGCGTGGTCATCGACGGGGAGACGGTGGTCGACCTGCGGGGCGGCTGGGCCGATGCGGCGCAGACGGTTCCCTTCGACGAGCGGACGCTGACGCCGGTGTTCTCGGCCGGGAAGTCGGTGATGGCTCTGTTGATCGCCACCTGCGTCGAGCGGGGGCTGCTGGACTATGAGGCGACGGTGGCGTCGTACTGGCCCGCGTTCGGCCAGGCGGGCAAGGACGGGATCACCGTCGGCCAGCTGATGAGCCATCAGGGCGGGCTGTCCGGGTTCGCCGAGGCCATCGATCCGACCGACTGGTTCGATCGCGAGGTGGTGCTGGCCAAGCTCTGCGCCCAGGCGCCGCTGTGGGCGCCGGGAACGGCCTCGGGCTATCACCCGATCACCATCGGCTATCTGGCGGGGGAACTGTTCCGGATCGTCGACGGCCGGACCATGGGGACGGCGCTGCGCCAGGACTTCCCGGGGCTGGACCTGTGGATCGGCCTGCCGGAGTCCGAACACGGACGGGTGGCGCAGATGAGGAAGCCTGCCTCGCCGCCGAACCTGGGGCCGGTCGATCCGATCAAGCGTTCGGCCTTTTTCGACCGCGGCTCGTCGCCGGGGCAGAGGGAGTCGGGGGAGTGGCGCAAGGCCGAGATCCCCTCGGCCAATCTGCACGCCACGGCGCGCGACCTGGCGCGGATCGTCAACACGGTGGCGACGGGGACGTCCGATGGTCGTGAGGTCCTGTCCGAGCCGACGCGGGCGGCCCTGGTCCGCGAGCGCATCCATGGCCAGGACAAGGTGCTGCCGTTCACGATGGGCTGGGCGGCGGGGCTGACCGCCAATCGAGGCCTGAACGTCTTCGGCCCGCACGAGGGCGCCGTCGGCCACTACGGCTGGGGCGGGAGCTGCGTGGTCGCGGACCCGGACGTGCGGCTGTCGGCGGCCTATGTGATGACGCGGCAGTCGCCGCACCTGATCGGCGATCCGCGCGCAGTGCGGCTGCTGGATGCGCTGTATTCGGTGTTCTGAGGCAGGCGGCGGAGCATGAGGCGGCTAGCCACTAGGGTCAATCGACATTCAAACCCGTCATTCCCGGCCCTGTGCCGGGACTCCATGAACACGAAAGGCGGGAGTCGAGACCTCCAGGCCCTGACCGCGATCATGGATGGCCGGGACAAGCCCGCCCATGACGGAAGGCAAGGATTTGAGAGGCGAAGGCTATCGACTGAATGTCGATTGAACCTAGACACTGCGCTTCGGCGCCGTCAGGGCTCCGACAACGCCCGCCAGCACCGCCAGGGCCGCGCAGGTCAGAATCACCGCTTGGAAGGCGCGGTGGAAGGCTAGGACGGCTGCGGGCTCGAGATCGGCGCCGGCCATGACCCGGCCCAGCAGGGCGGCGGGCGTCGGGGACGTCGGCCAGGGCCACGAAGACGGCCGAGAGGATCAGGCCCAGCAGAGCGACGGCAGCAGGCCGGCGACCCGGCGACGGCGTTGTTGACGCCCGAG
>NZ_JBNFOJ010000189.1:0-5939 GCF_057364705.1 Brevundimonas sp. CURTG3B2_SDJG | reverse complement strand
CGGTCCGCGCCGAAGCGCCCCCGCGCGCGCGCCGAGGAAGCCCCGATCGTCCCGACCTTCAGTCCAGCCAGCCGACATTCGGCGCCGTGGCCCGGGCTCCGGAGCCGAAGCCCGAGCCGGTGATCCACGTCGCGGAAGAGCGTTCGCTGGAGCCGATCGTCGATCCGTGGGTCGAGGAGTACGAGTCCGCTCCGCGTCCCGCCGCCGCCGCGTCGGCGCCGGTCGCCCAGGGCGAACTGCACCTGGACCGCGCCGAGCCCGAGGCGCCGCGCCACGAGCCGGCTTATGACGACTACGACGACCGGGATCACCGCAAGTCGGGCTGGAGCCTGTTCGGCAAGAAGCGCCAGGCGCCCCAGCCGACCTATCCGCAGAACAACCGCCAGACCGAGATGCGTCAGACCGCCCAGGTCCAGCCCGCGCCCGAGCCCGAACTGGGCGAGGCCGAGGACGACCTGGAGATCCCGTCTTTCCTGCGCCGTCTGGCGAACTAGCGGCCAGGGGCTAGGTTCGAGGTTCTAGGGGCGGTCCGGCGGGCCGCCCCTTTTCCATTGAGGCGGTCGATCGGCTCCCTGGAACCTAATCCCTAGAACCTAGACCCTACTCCTCGCCGAGTTTCAGACCGAAACAATCCGAAACCCGACTTTGATTTCGTGCTTGTTCACCATCCTCTAGACGGACGGTGAGGCGAATTCCGCGCGCAGACGCGGACGCGCAAAAGCGAGTTTGAGTGTGTCGGTCCGTAACGACCATCTTCAGAAGACGACCGTCGCGCCCGCGATCATCGCCGGCGTGGGCGTGCACACGGGCGATCGGGTGCGCCTGGCCGTGCGCCCGGCGTCGGTCGGCACGGGCATCGTCTTCGTGCGCACCGACGTGACGGATCGCGACAACCGCATCCCGGTGTCGGGCGAGGCTGTCGTGGACGCCCGCCTGAACACCATGATCGAGAACGCGGCGGGCGTGCGCCTGTCGACGATCGAGCACCTGATGGCCGCCTTCGCCGCCCTGGGCGTGTCCAACGCCGTGGTCGAGGTGGACGGGCCCGAGCTGCCGATCCTGGACGGCTCGGCGCTGCAGTTCGTCCAGTTGCTGGACCGCGCCGGTTTCCGCCGCCAGCCGGAGCCGGTGCGCTACATCGAGATCCTGAAGCCGATCCGGGTGCGCGACGGCGACAAGTCCGCGGCCCTGCTGCCGTGCGACCGCTACGAGATGCGGTTCGAGATCGACTTCGACACGCCAGTCATCGGCAATCAGGTCGTCGACTTCGTGGTCGACGAACAGACCTTCCGCGACCAGATCATGGCCGCCCGCACCTTCGGCTTCGCCCACGAGGTCGAGGCGCTGCGCAAAGCCGGCCTGGCGCGCGGGGGCTCGCTGGAGAACGCCGTGGTCATCGACGGCGACCAGATCCTGAACCCCGGCGGCCTGCGCATGGAGCGCGAGTTCGTGAAGCATAAGGCGCTCGACGCCATCGGCGACCTGTACGTGCTCGGCGCGCCCCTGCTGGGCCGCTACGAGGGCGTGAAGGCGGGCCACGCGATCAACAACCTGCTGGTCCGCGAACTGCTGGCCAATCCGCAGGCCTGGCGCGAGGTCGTCCGCACGCCCGAACTGGCGATGGCGGGCTGACGGCAGGGTCTTCGCGGACCAAGACAACCGCGACATCCGGGCGGCGCGACAACGGGGACAAATCCCGAGACATCCAAGACAATTTTGTCGGCGTTGTATTGCTCAGCCCAGGCTGATCGCGCTCATCAGCCGGCCGAAATCCGGCTCTCCGTTCAGATAGGCCCGACGGTTCGAGTAGAACCGGTCCGCGTCCGTCCGAGTGTCGTCGCCGGTCCAGGCGGCGTCGGCGACGCCGGCCTGCTCCAGCCGCCACAGGACGAAGGCGGGCAGGTCGAACTGGCGCCGGTCGGCCGCGAGGCCGGGGGCGAAGAACCGCTGGCTGCCGGGATCGTGATGCTCGAACCGCTCCTGGAAGGCGGCGTCCACTTCGTAGCTGGCCTGGGCGATGCAGGGGCCGACGACGGCGACCGTGCGACGGGGATCGGCGCCCAGGGCCTGCATGGCGGCGACGGTCGAGTGGATGATTCCCCCCAGCGCCCCTTTCCAGCCGGCATGGGCGGCGCCGACGATCCCAGCCTGGGGGTCGGCCAGCAGGACCGGCGCGCAGTCCGCCGTCAGGACCGCGCAGATCACGCCGGGCGCCGCGGACACCGCGGCGTCGCCTTCGGGCCGTTCGCCCTTCCAGCCCCTCTCCGCGACGCGGGCGACGGCCGAGTGCACCTGGTAGCAGCTGGCCAGGTCGTCGGACTCGCCGCCAAAATGGGCCGCCACGCGGCGGCGGTTCTCGGCGACCGCCGCGGGATCGTCCCTGGAGCCCACGCCGGTGTTCAGGCCTTCGTACAGGCCCGTGGAGACCCCGCCCGCGCGCGTGAAGAAGCCGTGGCGCACGCCGGCCCGGTCCAACAGGGGATGGGTGATCGGCTCCAGCAGCATGCGGCTAGTCTTCGAACCCGGGAACGACGAGCGTGTGCGGAGAGAAGATCGCGCAGGCCTTGAACAGGGTTCCCATCTGGTCGTCGCCGGTCAGGCGGGCCAGCTGGCGGTCGATGATCGGGGCCGCGTCCGGCCGCCCTTCCTTCAGCCGGTCGGCGCGGGGCTCGATGCCCAACAGATGCAGGAACTCGCCCTGGCCCAGGCAGCCGGTGACGTCGGCCCCCGTGTGGACGGCGGCCTCGAGCACCGTGGGGAAGTCGGCCCACTGGGTCAGGTCGCCTCGCCGGGCGTCTCCAGCGGTGCGGACCTCTGGTGGCGGCGCAAGGCCTGGAGCGTGTCGCCGGCCTCGGGCCGGGCGCGGCCGTAGTCGATCAGCAGGGCGGCGCCCGAGGCGGCCTTGACCAGGGCGGCCAGGTCCCGGCCGAATGCGGCCTGCTGGTCCGAGATCTCGACGACCTGGCCCGGCTCGACTTCGAAGGCCGGACGCTTGAAGCCGCCGGTGATCTTCACCAGGCCGAACTGCAGGGCGCCATCCTCGGTGACGCCGACTCGACGCTCGGCCCAGCCGTCGTCGGTCTTCACGAACTGGCGGGCCGGCAGGCAGTCCAGGACCTCGTTGGCGATCAGGATCACCGGAGCGTCGGTCTCGATGCGGTCCAGGGACGAGACCCAGCGCGGATGAACGTCGCTGTCGGCCAGCATGCGCGCTTGGGCGGCCCTGAGCGGGGCCGAGGGCTCGATCAGGATCAGGTCGACGGCATGCAGGAAGTCGGGCGCCAGTCGCGCCGCGCGCAGGGCGTCGGCCATCAGGGTCCCGTCGCCCGGTCCGACCTCGATCAGCCGTACGCGCTCGGGCGCGCCCATCCGGCGCCACAGCTCGATCGCCCACAAGCCGATCAGTTCGCCGAACATCTGGCTGATCATAGGCGCGGTGATGAAGTCGCCGGTCGCGCCGATGGCCGGACGGGTGGCGTAGTAGCCGCCCTGGGGATCGTGCAGGCAGCGCGAGACGTAGTCGGCGACCGTCATGGGACCGGTCAGCGCGATCTCCCGCGCCAGCCGGTCCCTCAGCGAGGGGACTTCGTCCGGCATCAGGCCGCCGCCGGCGGCCGGTTCCAGGCGCGCCAGATCAGCCAGGCGCCGATCAGCATCATCGGGATGGACAGGATCATGCCCATGGTCAGGCCCAGCGGCAGGTGCTCGAGCCCGGCGTCGGGCTGGCGGACGTTCTCCAGCGAGGCGCGGATGACGCCGTAGCCCAGCAGGAAGATCCCGGTCACATAGCCGGGCTTGGCCAGCAGCCGTCCCTTGTGCACGGCGAACCACAGCACCGTGAACAGCACCACGCCCTCCAGGCCGGCCTCGTACAGCTGGCTGGGGTGGCGCACGACATCGCCCGGTCCGATCACGTCGCCGTTGGGGGCGAGGAACTGGCACGTCTGGCCATAGATCTCGCGGGCCCGGTTGCTGCAGAAGTTGACGCCCCAGGCGACGTCCGTCGGGCGGCCCCAGAGCTCGCCGTTGATGAAGTTGGCCAGGCGGCCGAACGCCAAGCCCAGCGGCACGACGGGGGCCACCAGGTCGCCCAGGCTGAGCAGGCGCACCTTGTTGCGGCGGGCGAAGACGAAGATGGCCAGGCAGACGCCGATCAGTCCGCCGTGGAAGGACATGCCGCCGTCCCAGAGCCGGAACAGGGCCAGCCGCTCGCCCCAGTCGGCCCCGGTAAAGACCTGAGCGTAGAGTTCGGGCTTGTAGAAGAGGCCGTAGCCCAGTCGGCCGCCCAGGATGATGCCGAGCGTGATCCATAGGACCAGATCGTCCAGCTGCTGGGTCGTGACCGGGGGCTTGGCCGGCTGCCACAGCGCATTGGCCCGGCCAGACGGGCGGCGTACCACCAGCCCAGGACGATGCCCGCCACATAGGCCAGGGCGTACCAGCGGATGTCCAGGGGGCCGATGCTGAACAGCACCGGATCGAACTCGGGAAATTGCACGGGCGCTCCTGAAGGCGGTTGCAGGGGCGAGGTTTAGCAAGCGTCGCGGCGGTCGTCCCTGAAATTTCGGCAAGGGTCGTCGCGCCAGACCCGGGCCTTAGGTCGCATCGACAGAAAGGTTTCATTCACCATATCCGGCAACCATCGTTAACCAAGACCGCTGGTTTGAGTCGGAGTTCCAAGATGCAAACGCGTAACCCCATCCTGGACGAGTTCGCCAAGCTGACCACCGGCGCCATGGGCTTGGCCCAGGCCGCGGGCGAGGAGGCCAAGACCGCCTTTCGCGCCCAGGCCGATCGTTTCGTGGCCGAAATGGACCTGGTGCGGCGCGACGAGTTCGACGCCCTGAAGGCCGAGATCGCCGCGCTGAGAGCCGAGATCGCGACGCTGAAAGCCGCCAAGACGCCTCGCAAGGGAACGTCCACAGCGTCGGTTCCCCCTCAGGACGCAGCCGGTTGAGCCGAATCTGCGAACCCGCCTACGGTTGCTTAACGGGGCGTGAGTCGCGCCTGGAGACGCCTTGATGGACGCCGCACGGCCCGAAGAAATCGACACGCCCTACGATCCGCTGGACGTGGTCGAGCACGTGCTGGTCGCCGAAAACCTGCCTTTCGATCGGACCGACGAAGGCGATCTGGCCTTCTCGCTGGCCGGGGACTGGAAGGACTACGAACTGTGGTTCGCCTGGCGTCCCGAGGGTGACTGCCTGCAGCTGTGCTGCGCTCTGGACCTGCAGGCCTCCAAGGCCAAGCGCACCGCCGCCTATGAGTTGGTGGGCCTGATCAACCAGCGCACTTGGATGGGGCATTTCGAGGTCTGGGCCGAGGACGGCGAGATCGTCTTCCGCCATTCGCTGGCCCTGCCGATGGGCGAGCGCCCGACCCTGGCCCAGGCGGCATCGATGATCGACGCCGCCGTCGAGGCGGCCGACCGCTACTACCCGGCCTTCGACTTCATGATCCGCGGATCGAAGAAGCCGCAGGAGGCGATCGACGCCTGCCTGTTCGAGACCGTCGGCACGGCCTGAGGCCATGACATCCGATCCTCCGCACGGCGCCGTGGTCTTGGTGGGGTGCGGACGGCTGGGCTCGGCCATCCTGGAAGGGTGGCGCGAGACCGGAGCCGTGGCGGCGACCGATCTGGTCATTCTGACGCCCTCGTCCAAGCCGGCCGCGGAGGCGGCCGCGCGGATGGCGCGTCAGTCAATCCGCCTCTGGAGGCCCTGGGGCGAGCCGCTGTCGTGGTGTTGGCGGTGAAGCCCGCAATGTGGCGTGAGGCGCTTCAGCCGATCACGGACCGCCTGGCCGAGAACGCGGTTCTGGTGTCGGTCATGGCGGGGGTCCGGTCGCCGGATATCGCCGACGCCGTCCGGCGGCCCGTCGCGCGGGTCATGCCGACCACCGCCGTGGCGCAGGCCCGCGGGGTGGCCGCCCTGTGGGCG
>NZ_JBNFOJ010000188.1:0-6016 GCF_057364705.1 Brevundimonas sp. CURTG3B2_SDJG | reverse complement strand
CAGCGGGTCGCGCCAAAGGCCGGACGTGACGTTTCGCCCGCGGGCGGGGTCACGCGGACAGCCGCTCGCCGATGCGGTCGCGCAGCCGCGCATCGACGCCCCAGAACCTGTTCCAGGTAGGCGTCGACCGAACCATGGCGGGTCCGGATCTCGCCAAGGGCGGTCTCCAGGTACACCGGCTCGACTCCGAGGAAGGCCACGACGGCGTCGTGGGACGGCTCGCGCCCCGTCATCGCCTGCAGTTGCCGCGCGACCTTCGGCGCCAGGCGCTCCAGGTCGACGGCGGTGTTGGTCAGCAGGTAGTCGGCGACCATGTCGTCCGGGTGAACGCCCAGCAGGCAGTGGGTGAGGGCGGCCAGGGTCCCGGTGCGGTCCTTGCCCGCCGCGCAGTGAATGAGCACCGCGCCGTCGGCCTCGCCCAGCGCCCGGAAGTAGCGGGCGAACAGGTCCAGGTGGGCGGACTCGAACGGAAGCTCGCGATAAACGCCGGTCATGAAGCGGCGGCCGGCGTCGATGGTCAGGTCCGAGGTCCTGAGGAAGGTGATGTGCGGGGCCTCGCCGTCCGCGCCCAGATCGCTGACCAACACCTGGCCGGCCCAGCCGGGCGGGCGGCGGGACGGCTGGTCGCGGCGCTCGCCGGGGCGGCGCAGGTCGACCACCGTTCCGATGCCGAGCGCTTCCAGACGCTCAAGATCCGCATCGGTGACGCGGGCCTGGTGGGCCGAACGGAACAGGCGGCCGCGCGCGACATGACGGCCGCCGGCGGCGTAGTCGCCATAGTCCCGGAAGTTGTCGAGCGCCTCGAAGCGGTGGATGCGGTCCGTCATGCGCCCGCTCTAGACCGTCAGCGTGACGGCGTCACGTCTTGCCAACCAGCCCCTGCATGGCGTCCAGATAGGCCAGGAAGGCCTTGCGGCCGGCGGAGGTCATCGAGGCCTCGGTCAGCGGCTTGCGGCCTTCGAAGCGTTTGACGACGGCGACGAAGCCGGCGTCCTCGAGCTTTCTGAGATGGACCGACAGATTGCCGTCGGTCGTCTGCAGCCGGGCCTTCAAGGTGTTGAAGTCAGCGCTCTCGACGCCGGACAGCACCGCCATGACGCCCAGCCGGACGCGGCCGTGGATGACCTCGTCGATGCGGGTGATGTCGAACTCCTCGGACATCGACGATCAGGCCCGGCGCGCCTGGCGCATCAAGAGGAAGCCGGGCAGCGCCATCAGCAGCAGCAGGGCGGCGGCGTAGGCCAGGTACTGGGCGGGGTCGCCGGTGAAGGCGGCCAGGGCGGGGGCCGCCGCATAGGACCCCAGCGACAGGATCCACAGCGGGCGCAGGCGGTGCATGACGGCGCTGACCGACCAGCCGATGCCGTAGAAGACCAGGATGATCGAGGGGACCAGGCCGAACAGGGCGTTGGCGGCCTCTCCGCCCAGCCGGTACCCGACCACCGAGAGGGACACGAACAGGGCGAAGATGCCCCAGCCCATGGCGCTCCAGGCGATGCCGGTGGCGCGATTGGCGGTGGTGACGATCCCGGCCTGCCGCTTCAGGCGGGTCAGGGTGACGATCAGGGCGACGAAGAACAGCAGGGTGGCGGCCATCCAGCCGATCCAGAGCGAGTCCGGCGCGACCGGCAGAGCGCCGGTGATCGCGGCCCAGTGGAACAGGCTGGCGCCGGCGAAGAGCAGGCCGGCGATGAACAGGATGGAGGCGCCTTGCATCGGAGCCTCGCCGCCTTCTTCGGCAAGGCGGCGCATCCAGGCGATGTCGGCGGCGGTGTCCTCGGTGTCGGCGTTCATCGGGGTCAGTCTCCTCAGAATCGGCGGCCGAAGGCCAGCCAGGCGAGCGCGAGCGTGCGTCCAGCCGCGACCGAAAAGGCTGGCTCGCGATGGATCGGCGAAGGGGCGAGGGCGGCGGCGGTCATGAGCAATCCTTGAACGACGCCGGTCTATTCCATCAGCTTTATAATGTAAAGTACTTCATCAGAAGCTGCTGCAAGCGGCGGATCGCCCGGAGGCCCGAGCGCTCCGCGGCCTTCAGACGCGTCGGGCGGAAAGGGGCGGAGAGTCTGAAGATCGGGCGTTTGCACGACAAACACCGTGCAACGCGTGCAACGTGTGCAATGCGCAGGCGCCTTGGCCGGCGTCGGCGGATTGAAATGTCAAAGACCGAGAGGGGACTGTAGCGGCGTGATGCGTCAGAAGCGGACGTAGCGGATCGCGGAAACCTTGCGCCGCCTTCCTGGAACTTGGACAAGCACGTCATGGAAGCCCGCTACAACCGGATCGCCTATGCGGCGCTGGAGGTCGGCAACGGCGTGGAGATGGCGGCGGTCGAGGCGGCCGTGGCTCGGACCAGCCTGACCCGGGGCGCGGCCGCCGCCGATGTCGGGACGGGAAACGCGGGGGTGGCGATCCGACTGGCCCGGACCTTCGGATTCGCGGTGACGGCGATCGAGTACGATCCAGCGATGGCGGACCTGACGCGCGAACGGATCACGGCGGCCGGGGCGGAAGGCCGGGTGGCGCTGGCTGTCGGCGCGGCGGCGGAGGTGCTGCGCGGCATGCCCTTGCTGGACCTGATCGTCGCCCTGGGCGCGACCGACGTCGACGGGCGGGGGCGGCCCTCGCCCGAGGCCGCGCTAGCCTTTCTGAAGACGCGCCTGAAGCCGGACGGCTGGCTGCTTTGGGGCGACCTGGTCTGGCTGCGGCCGCCGCCGGCGCCGCTGCGGCAGGTCGCCGAAGCGCTCAATCAGTACACGGACAATGACGGATGGAAGGCCGCGGCCCGAGCGGCCGGGTTCGAGGTGGCGTTCGCCGAGATTTCCTCCCAGGCGACGTTCGACGCCTACGCCGCCGGGGCGGACCGCGCGGCGCGGGACTGGCTGGCGGCGAACCCCGATGCGCCAGGGGCCGACGCTGTCCGGGCCGACGCGGACCGGGTGAAGACGATGCTCGCGTTCGGCCGGCCCTTCATCGGCTTCGGACTGTACCTGCTGCGGGCGCGGGCCTGATCAGGCGGTGCGGACGATCCCGCCGGACGCCTGGACCGGCCAAGGCGTCAACCGGCCGCCGGCGCACGGACCGCCGACGCATTCGCCGCTGAGAGGCTCGAACACCGCCCCGTGCCAGCCGCACAGGATCAGGGCGCCGTCGGACGTCAGATAGCGGTCCAGCTCGATGGCCAGTGGAAAGCCCTGATGCGGGCAGCGGTCGACGTAGCCGGCGACGCGGCCGTCCTTGCGCACGACGAAGCCGTGGAAGAAGGCGTCCCCGATCTGCAGCACGAAGGACCGCGAGCCGGGATCGGTCAGGTCCGCCTCGGCGCAGAGAGGGACGCCCGGCGGCGTCTTCCAGACCCGCTTGCGCTCGGTTGGGGGAGGGAGGTCGGTCAATGCCGCTCGGCCTTGAGCGGCCGGGACAGCAGGTCGTCGATCACCGCCTCGACGCTGGTCTCCTCGTTCAGCAGGGCGGCGACGGCGAGCGAGATCGGCATGTCGACACCGGTCTTCTCGGCGAGCTGGCGAACGGCCGGCGCGCTTTCATAACCCTCGGCCACGGATCGCTTGCCGGCGAGCGCCTCTCGGACTGACTGACCCTGGCCCAGGGCCAGGCCCAGGCTCATGTTGCGCGACTGCGGGCTGGAGCAGGTGAGGACCAGGTCGCCCAGACCGCACAGGCCGGCGACGGTCTCCGCCCGGCCGCCCAGGGCGACGCCCAGCCGGGTCATCTCGGCGAAGCCGCGGGTGATCAAGGCGGCGTGGGCGCTGCGACCCAGGCCCTTGCCCTCGCTCATGCCGCAGGCGATGGCCAGCACATTCTTGATGGCTCCGCCGACCTCGGCGCCGATCAGGTCGGTGGCCAGGTACGGGCGGAAGGCGGGGGCCGAGAGGGTCTCCATCAGCGCCTCGCCCAGAGCCCGATCGGCGCAGGCCAGGGTGACGGCCGAGGGCAGGCCGCGGGCGACCTCGGCGGCGAAGCTGGGGCCCGACAGGACCGCCGCGGGGGCGTCCGGCAGCGTCTCGGCCAGGACCTCGGTCATCAGCTTCAGCGAGCCGCGCTCGATGCCCTTGGCGCACAGGACCACGGGAATCCCCGCCCGATGGAAGGGCGCGAAGGCTTCAAGGGTCGAGCGCATGTGCTGGGCCGGCGGAACGGCCAGGACGACGTCGCAGGCCCCGAGGTCGGCCAGGTCGGGGGTGACCGAGACATGGTCGTCCAGGGCGATCCCCGGCAGGAAGGCCTCGTTGACGCGGCGCGCGCGGATGCTTTCGACGACCTCGGGCTCGCGCGCCTGGAGCAGCACGTCCAGCCCGGCCCAGCCGGTCACCTGCGCCAGGGCCGTGCCCCAGGCGCCGGCGCCGATCACGCCTGCGGTGCGAAATTCCATGAAAGTCCTTCGTGAGGTCAGCGCCATTCTATGGCGCGAGACGCCGTGAATTGCCAAGGCGCCGGTCATGGGCGCTGACGCCCCTAGGCCTTGGCGCCCTTGCGGCCCGGCTTGTGCGCCGGGTCGGAAAGCGCCCTCTCCTCGTCCAGCGGCCAGCGCGGCCGGGCGGCGACGTCGATGTCGGACGTCAGGCCCTTGCGCAGGCGCTCCGCCCCAGCCAGCGCGATCATGGCCGCGTTGTCGGTGCAGTAGGCCATCGGTGGGGCGAGGAAGGAGAAACCGTTCCGGACGGCCACCGCCTCCAGCGTCGAGCGGATGGTCCGGTTGGCCGCCACGCCGCCCGCGACGACGAACAGGCGGTGCGCGTTGTGGGCGGCGTAGGCCTTGAGCGCCCGGTCCGATCGCTCGCCCAACTGGCGGGCGATGGCGGTCTGGACGGCGTCGGCCAGGTCGGCCTTGTCCTGTTCGGTCTCGCAGGCCTGGGCCAGGCGAGAGGCGGCGGTCTTCAGGCCCGAGAAGGAGAAGTCGCAATCCTTGCGGCCCAGGAGCGCGCGGGGCAGGTCGAAGCGCGACCCGTCGCCCGAGACCGCCAGTTTCTCCAGCGCGGGGCCGCCCGGATAGCCCAGGCCCAGCGCCTTGGCGATCTTGTCGAAGGCCTCGCCCGCCGCGTCGTCGATGGTGGTGCCCAGCCGCGTCATGTCGCCCACGCCGCGCACCTCCAGCAGCTGGCAGTGGCCGCCCGAGACCAGCAGCAGCAGGAAGGGATAGGCGACCGGCCGGCCCAGGCGGGCGGAGACCGCGTGGCCCTCCAGATGATTGACGGCGACCAGGGGCTGGCCCCGAGCCAGGGCCACGGCCTTGCCGAAGCTCAGGCCGACCATGACCCCGCCGACCAGCCCCGGCCCGGCGGTGGCGGCGACGCCGTCGAGAGCCGCGTAGCCCAGCCCGGCCTCCGCCATGGCCCGGCGGGTCACTTCGGCGATCATCTCCACATGGCTGCGGGCCGCGATCTCGGGCACGACGCCGCCGAAGGCCGCGTGGTCGTCGATCTGGCTGTGCACGACCGAGGACAGGACCTGGACCCCGCCGTCGGCGCCCAGGCGCACGACCGAGGCGGCGGTCTCGTCGCAGCTGGTCTCGAGACCCAGCACGGTGAGGTCCGCGTCATGGGCCGCGGTTGCCCGCCCGCCATCGCTGCTATAGTCCGCGCCCATCGTCATCGGGTCGAGGTAGCGACCCCGCCGGACCCGCGCAACGCCCATGTCTCCTCTCGTCCGCATCGGCACGCGCCGCTCCAAACTGGCGCTGACCCAATCCGGCATGATGCAGCGCGCCATCGGCCGGGCGCTGGGGGTGGCCGAGGCCGACCTGGCCGAGGCCGTGCCCCTGGTCGAGATCGTCACCACCGGCGACCGGGTGCAGGACCGCCGGCTGCTGGAGATCGGCGGCAAGGCGCTGTTCACCAAGGAGATCGAGGAGGCGCTGCTGGACGGCCGCGTCGACGTGGCGGTGCATTCGATGAAGGACGTGCCGGCCGAGCAGCCGGCGGGCCGCTGGTGCATCGCCGCGGTCCCGGAGCGCGAGGACGCGCGCGACGCCTTCCTCAGCCCGACGCGGCGCGGTCGACGCTGC
>NZ_JBNFOJ010000187.1:0-6072 GCF_057364705.1 Brevundimonas sp. CURTG3B2_SDJG | reverse complement strand
CGCGGGGGCAAGGGGCGGCCTGCTGGGACGTGGCCGTCGGGGCCGACCTTCGCCCAGGACCGGATGATCTACTGGAGCTACGCCGAGCCCCGGGATGGCGGCAACGGCACCGCCGTCGCTCGCGGGCGCCTGTCGCCGGGCGGCGACCGGGTCGAGGACGTGCAGGTGATCTTCCGCGCGATGCCGACCTACGACGGGACGATGCACTACGGTTCGTCGCTGGCCTTCGACGGCCAGGGCCACATCTACATCACCCTGGGCGAGCGTTCGGTCGCCGAGGTCAGGCCCCAGGCGCAGCAACTGACCTCGCACATGGGCAAGGTGATCCGGGTCAACCTGGACGGCTCGGTTCCGGCCGACAATCCGTTCGTCGGACGGGAAGAGGCCCTGCCGGAGATCTGGTCGCTGGGTCACCGCAACGTCCAGGGCGTCGCCTGGGGCCCGGACGGCCACATCTGGACCATCGAGCACGGCACGCGCGGCGGGGACGAGCTGAACCGGCCCGATCCGGCAAGAACTACGGCTGGCCGGTCATCGCCTACGGCATCGAGTACCGCGGCGGACCGATCAACGAGGGGATCACCGCCCGCGAGGGGCTGGAGCAGCCGGTCTACTACTGGGACCCGGTCATCGCGCCCGGCGGAATGACGTTCTACGACGGGGCGATGTTCCCCGGCTGGCGCGGGAACGCCCTGGTCGCGGCGCTGAAGGAGAAGCACCTCGCCCGCCTGGTGATCCAGAACGGCCGCGTGGTCGGCGAGGAGCGGCTGC
This sequence comes from Brevundimonas sp. CURTG3B2_SDJG, assembly GCF_057364705.1. Taxonomy (NCBI): domain Bacteria; kingdom Pseudomonadati; phylum Pseudomonadota; class Alphaproteobacteria; order Caulobacterales; family Caulobacteraceae; genus Brevundimonas; species Brevundimonas sp. CURTG3B2_SDJG. Next base: position 5,301 of record NZ_JBNFOJ010000187.1, on the reverse strand, counting down.
TGACTGACCTGGGCGAACGGATCCGCGACGTGGCCGTGGGGCCGGACGGGGCGATCTGGGTCGTCACCGACGAAGAGGACGGCAAGCTGGTCCGGCTTGCGGCCCGCTAGGCCCGGCGTCAGTACCAGGCGTTGTAATCCTCGTCGGTCTCCTGGGGCACGAAGTCGGGGATGTCGGAGGCCGAAATCTGGGTATAGGGCCCGGTGTAGGGGCACGCCATATTGGCCACGTCGCGCCCGTTGCGCTTGATGGCGACGCCGGACCACCGGCGGTCGGCGTCGGCCAGGCGCCCGGTGTAGCCCGAATAGACGATGTACTGGGTGTCGCCGTTGGTGAAGCGGACATGGGTCAGTTGCCCGCCGCCCTGGCCGACGACGCCGCCTTGGTGGACGCGGCCGTTGTCGCCCTCGGCGCGCATGCTCAGCTCCACGTTCCGCAGCGAGCGTCCGTAGGTGTAGCTGATGTCGGCCGGATCGATCGACGAGGCGCAGACCGACAGGATGCGGCCGTTGATCTGGCAGGAATAGAGAATCTCGTCGAACTCGCTGCACAGCGTTTGGTCGCGGGTGCGCGTGACCTGCGGGGCCGCAGCCGCCGATGCCTTCTCCGGGGCTTCGGCCGCCGCCGCCGGCGGGGCGTCGTCCTTCACGGCGACGGTCGCCGGTGCAGGGCCGGAGGGTGCGTCCTTGGACGCCGGCTGCTGCGAACACGCGACCATGGCCAGAGCCAGGACCACGACTTTGAGGAGGCTTGTCGATCGCATTGTCGTCCGCACGCAACTTGGGGGATCAGAAGGGCCGAGGGTGGCCGGGAAATCGTCCCGCGTCGAGCCCTCCAAACCTGACCGCCTATCCGTTGAGCTAAGTTTTGGCGGATGATATCCGGGTCCAATGGAGCCGCATCGCGACGAACTGACGGGCGTGTTTCAGGCCTTGGCCGATCCGACGCGCCGCGCCGTTCTGGCCCGGCTGGGTGGCGGGCCGGCCAGCATCGGCGAGCTGGCGGCCCCGTTCGACATGGCTCTGCCGTCGTTCATGAAGCATATCCAGGTGCTCGAGGGGCAGGGGCTGATCGCCACCCGCAAGCAGGGTCGGGTGCGGACCTGCACGATCCGCGAGGCGGCCTTCACGCCGGTCGCGCGCTGGCTGATGGACCAGAGGGCGATCTGGGAGGGTCGCGCGGACCGGCTGGAGCAATTCGTGGCGGCCGCGCAGGCCAGGGATGGCGAGACGGGCGAATGACAGAGCCGAATTCCGATCTGGATCTGACGACGTCCCGCGTCATCAGAGGACCGCGATCCTTGGTGTGGGACGCCTGGACCGATCCCGCCAGTCTTGAACGATGGTGGATCCCGGCGCCCTTGCTCTGTCGGGTGCTCGATCTGGACGTCCGCCCCGGCGGCGCCTTCGTCACCGCGATGAGCGAGAACGGCGGGCCCTTCGTTCCCCATCTGTCCGCCTGCTTCCTTGAGGTGGTCGAACGCGAGCGGCTCGTCTTCACCGACGCCCTCGCTGGAGGATGGCGGCCCACGGGTCGAAGCTTCATGACGGCCGTCATCACTCTAAGGGATCATCCGGACGGCACCGAATACGTGGCGCGGGCCATGCACGCCGACCGGGACGGGCGTGACCGGCACGCGACCCTGGGCTTCCACGACGGCTGGACCACGGTGGCGAACCAACTCGCCGAACTGGTGGAGGCCCGCGCCCGCGCGATGCGCTGAAGGACATTGTAGATAAGCCGGTCGGCTAACTTTTCGCTGGAAAACTAATCCAAATGGCTTAGTGTTTTCCGTGGTGGCGCCGACGGGGCGCGGCGATGCGAAGGAGACGCGCGATGAAGCTGGTGCTGATGGAGTTCGTATCGCTGGACGGGGTCAGCCAGGGGCCCGGGAGTCCCGACGAGGATCGGACCGACGGCTTCGAACGGGGCGGCTGGTTCTCGCCCTTCGTCGACGAGGCTTTTCTGGCCGTGGTCGAGGACTGGATCCGGCAGGCCGACGGCTTCCTGTTCGGCCGGCGCACCTATGAGGCGTTCGCTCGCGACTGGCCGGGGATGAACAGCGCCGACGATCCTGTCGGTAGCCGTTTGAACGGCCTTCCGAAATATGTCGCCTCGAACACCCTGAAGGACGCGTCGTGGGGCCCGACGACCATTCTTTCCGGCGACGTCGCGGCCCGGGTCTTGCATCTGAAGGACAAGCCGGCCGGGAACTGCAGATCCATGGCAGCGCGCGGCTGGCCCATGCTCTCGCCGCGGAAGGGTTGATCGACGAGTACCGGCTGGCGGTCGCCCCGGTGGTCGTTGGCCAGGGGCGCAGGCTGTTTCCGGATGGCGGCCCGGCCATCGGCATGGAACTGGTCGGCGTCCAGGCCATGCCCACCGGCCTGGCGGTCCAGACCTATCGCAAGTCGGGGCCGCCGACGTACGCCGTCTACGGCCGCTGAGCGGAGCCGCCCCCGGTCAGTCGCGCAGCAGTTCGTTGACGCCGGTCTTGGCCCGGGTCTGGGCGTCGACGCGCTTGACGATGACGGCGCAATACAGCGACGGGCCGCCGTTCGGATCGGGCAGGGTCCCCGGCACGACGACCGAATAGGCCGGCACTTCGCCGCGGAAGACCTCGCCCGTGGCCCGGTCCACGATCTTGGTCGAGGCCGACAGATAGACGCCCATGGCCAGGACCGCGCCTTCGCGAACGATCACGCCCTCGGCCACCTCGGCGCGGGCGCCGATGAAACAGCCGTCCTCGATGATGGTGGGGTTGGCCTGCAGCGGCTCCAGCACGCCGCCGATGCCCGCGCCTCCGGACAGGTGGACGTTCTTGCCGATCTGGGCGCACGAGCCGACGGTCGCCCAGGCATCGACCATGGAGCCTTCGTCGACGTAGGCGCCGATGTTCACGAAGGAGGGCATCAGGACGACGTTCCTGGCGATGAAGGCGCCCTGACGGGCCACGGCGCCGGGCACGGCGCGGAAGCCGGCCTTCTCGAAATGAGCCTCGGTCCAGTGGGCCCACTTGACGGCACCTTGTCCCAGTAAGGCCCGGGGGTGGGATCGCTGACGCCCATCGAGGCGCCGACCGGGGCGCCCATGCGGACGTTGGGATTCAGGCGGAAGGAGAGCAGCACGGCCTTCTTCAGCCACTGGTGGGTGGTCCACGCTCCGTCGTCGCCGCGCGAGGCGACGCGGGCCTCGCCGGAATCCAGCAGCGCCAGGGCCTGCTCGACTGCGTGGCGGGTCTCGCCGTGGGTCGAGGGCGAGACTTCGGCGCGGCTTTCCCAGGCGGCCTCGATGACGGCTTCCAGGCGGGTCCGATCCTCTAGGTCTTTGGCGGTCATGCGGCGGCGTCCTTGAAGGTAAGGTCGGTCAGGAAGTCCAGGAGATCAGGGGCGATATGGTCGATGTGGTCGCCCAACGGCTTGCCGTGCCCGTCGCCGATCAGGATGGTGGCCATGCCCAGCGCCTTGGCCGGCTCCAGGTTGCGGGGCGTGTCCTCGAAAAAGGCGGCCGAGCGGGGTTCGAAGCCGAACCGGTCGATCACGCGGCGAAAGGTCGATGGCGCGGGCTTGGGCGTCAGATCGGCGTCCTCGATGGCGAAGACGCCCTCGAAGCAGTCGGTCACTCCCAGCCGGTCCAGCACGCGGCCGGCGTATTCGCGCGCGCCGTTGGTGAAGACGAAGCGCCGGCCCGGCAGGGCGCGCAGGGCCTCGGCCAGGGCGGGATTGGGCTCCAGGGCGTCCATCGGCACGTCGTGGACGTCCTGCAGGAAATGCTCGGCGTCGATGGTGTAGTTGGCCATCAGCCCGGCCAGGGTGGTGCCGTGCTCGTCCAGGAACTGCCGCTGCAGAAAGCGGGCCTCGTCTGGGTTCAGACCGACGGCCTCGACGACGTAGGCGTTGATCCGCGCCTGGACCAGATGCATCAGCCCCTGTTCGCGCGGATACAGGGTGTCGTCCATGTCGAACACCCAGGTCCGGACATGGGAGAGGTCGATCAAGACGCCTTCACCAGGGTGCCGGCGCCATGCTCGGTGAACAGCTCCACCAGCATGGCGTGGGGGCGGCGGCCGTCCAGGATGACCACGGCCTCGACGCCAGCCCGCACAGCGGCCATGGCGGTCTCCAGCTTGGGGATCATGCCGCCGGTGGCGACGCCGTCGTCGATCAGCGCCTGGGCTTGTTCGAGCGTCATCTGGCGAATGATCTCGCCGTCCGCGCCCTTCACCCCCGGGACATCGGTGAGCAGCAGCATGCGCTTGGCGTTCAGCGAACCGGCCATCGCGCCGGCCACGGTGTCGGCGTTGACGTTGAAGGTCTGGCCGTCCTCGGCGACCCCGATGGGGGCGATCACCGGCACCCAGTCAGCGTCCGATTCGATCAGCCGAGTGATCAGCTTGGGGTCGACCTTGGTCGGCTCGCCGACGTAGCCCAGGTCGACCTCGTGCTCGATCATGCTGTCCGGGTCGCGCTTGGTGCGACGGGTCTTCTCGACGGTCAGCAGGCCGGCGTCCTTGCCCGACAGGCCGATGCCGCGCACATCGGCCTCCTTGCCGGCCATGGTGATCCAGTGCGCGATCTCCTTGTTGACCGCGCCGCTGAGGACCATCTCGGCCACCTGCATGGTGTCGGCGTCGGTGACGCGCAGGCCGTCGACGAAGGCCGACTTCACGCCCGCCTTGTCCAGCATCGCGCTGATCTGCGGGCCGCCGCCGTGCACGACCACCGGATTGACCCCCATGAGCTTCAGCAGCACCACGTCGGCGGCGAACTGCCGGGCCACGGCGCTCTCGCCCATGGCGTGACCGCCGTACTTTATGACCACGGTCTCGCGGTCGTAGACCTGGATGTAGGGAAGCGCTTCGGCGAGGGTCCTCGCCGTGTCCCAGCCGCGCTCTTCGGATTGGCGTTCGGTCTCGTCCATCGTGAGCGGCTCCGTAAAGGCAAGGGCGTTCGCTGTCATCATGAAAGAGGGCGGACCGCGACCTTCCAAGCGCCGGTCCGGGACGGCCGATCGACCTTCTGCAACCATCGGGCGTCTTCGCCTCGACCTGGGCCGCCACCGCTGTTATGAAGGGCGGCGGCGTTGATCGCCGTAGACAATTTCCTGGGCTGCGGAGGCTCCACCCATGCGGATTAAGACACTTATTTTGGCGTCCAGCGCCGCCGGGGCTCTCGCCCTGACAGCCGGCGCCGCGTCGGCTGAGCCGAACGGTTGGTACGGCGCGCTTGATGCGGGCTGGCACACGTCGGACATTGAGACGTCTCGTGACGTCGACATTGACGTTGAGGACAGCTGGGCGGG
>NZ_JBNFOJ010000186.1:0-6077 GCF_057364705.1 Brevundimonas sp. CURTG3B2_SDJG | reverse complement strand
GCCCCTCGCGGCCGCCGGCCTGCTCCTGGCCCCCCGGCGTCCGCCTCGGCCCCAGTCTTACAGCTATCAGGGCGACCGGTACGGCTACGGCTACGATCAGCGCTACGACCAGGACCGCTACGGTCGGGACCGCTACGGTTACGACCGGTACGACAACTACGACTATTGCCGCAGCGACCGCAACCAGCGCCGCGCCGCCGGCGCGACCATCGGGGCCGGTCTCGGCGCCGTGGCGGGCTCTCAGTTGGCCGCGCGCGGCCGCCGCACCGAAGGCAGCATCCTGGGCGGGGTCCTGGGCGCGGCGATCGGAGCCGGGGTCGGCAACGACTCCTCGCGCCGCTGCGAGACCTACTACGACCAGTCCCGCTCGGGCGGCTATTACGACGACCGCGGCTACGACAGGGACTACTACGACAACCGGTACGACGACCGGTACCGCTATGACAACGGGTACCGCTACGAGGACCGCGGCCGGTACGACAGCCGCTACGGCTGCCGCACGGTCGAAAGCCGCAGCCGCGATTGGAACGGCCGCCTGGTGACCCGCTACGAAGAGGTCTGCGACGGCTACTGACGAGATCGCGTCGTCGATTAATTATCAGCCCCCCTGTCGATCGGCGATGTGACGGAGGCCCCCCGATGGAGAAATCCGTCGGGGGCTTTTCCTTTTTGGTGGACCGCGCTCGTCGGCCCTGCGGGACCTCCCGACCCGACGCGGTCTGGGACAGGATGCGCTTCCTAGGCGCTCAAGCAGCGAGCCGCCGCGCGGCGAGCGTTAGCGCCCCGAAGCGGCGCGTCAGCGCCGCTTCGCCCAAAGAAGATGTTCGATGTTCCCATCGCCGCCGGCATGGGGCTTTCGGTCGTGGCCTGAACCGCCCAGCCCTGCCTCTCCAGCCACTCCCGGACGCGGTCCAGAGCGGCCTGGCGGGCGTCGGCGTCCTTGACCAGGCCGCCGCGGCCCACATCAGCGCGGTTGTCCATCTCGAACTGCGGCTTGACCAGGGTGACCAGGTCGGCGTCCGGGGCGGCCAGGGCCAGGGCCGCGGGCAGCACCTTGGCCAGGCCGATGAAGCTGGCGTCGCAGACGACCAGGCCCGGGCGCCCTGCGGGATCAGGTCCGCCGTTCAGCGCGCGGGCGTCCGTCTTCTCCAGGTTGGGTCACCCGCGGATCGTCCGCCAGCCGCGGGTGCAGTTGTCCCTGCCCCACGTCGACGGCGAACACCCGCGCCGCGCCGCGCTCCAGGCAGACCTGGGTGAAGCCGCCCGTCGAGGCGCCGATGTCCAGGACGGTCCGGCCCGCGACCTTGATCGGCCAGAGCGTCAGGGCGTGGTCCAGCTTCAGCGCCGCCCGCCCGACGAAACGGTGGGCGTCGGCGTAGGTGATCTCGGCGTCCTCGGCCACGACCTGTGAGGCCGCCTTGGCCGGCCGGCCATCGACCGTCACGCCCCCCGCTTCGATGGCCGCCTTGGCCCGCGCCCGGCTTTTCGGCCAGGCCGCGGGCGACGAGGAGTTGGTCGAGTCGTCATCGTTCCTCCCCGTTCCGGGGAGGGGGACCATCCGAAGGACGGTGGAGGGGTGTCGAAGCGAGCGCGGAGCCGGCGCCCCTCCCCCACGCTGCGCGTGGTCCCCTCCCCTGAAGGGGAGGAATGCGCTCACCCCACCGTGTCCAGGCGGGCGAGCGCCGCCTCCAGCTTGGCCTTGCCCGCTTCGGCCTCGGTCAGCTTCTGACGCTGCTCGTCGACGACCTCGGGCGCGGCGCGAGCCACGAAATTGGGATTGCCCAGCTTCTTGTTCACGTGGCCGATATCGCTGTCGAAGACGGCGATTTCCTTGATCAGACGCGCGCGCTCGGCGTCCAGATCGACCAGTCCCTCCAGGGGCAGGAAGGCCGACGAACCGGCCACCAGCAGGGCGATGGATCCCGCCGGCTGGGTGCTCGCGGTCGTGATCTCGCTGAGCCGCGCCAGGGTCCGGATCAGGTCGCCGTGCCGATCGAACAGGGCCTTGTTCTCCGTCGTGGGATTGTGGAGGGCCAAGACCAGCTTGGCGGCCGGAGGCACCCCGATCTCCGCCCGGCTGGATCGAAGCTGGGTGACCGCCGAGATCAGCCAGTTGATCTCCTCGGCGGCGTCGCGATCGAAATAGCTGTCGGGCAAGGCGGGCCAGGCCGCGCCGATCAGAAGAGGCTCCGCGCGCGGCGCGCCCTCGTCGGCCAGCTTGTCCCACAGCTCCTCGGTGATGAACGGCGTCACCGGGTGCATCAGCTTCAAGGTCTGGTCCAGCGTCCAGGCGGTCATGGCCCGTGTCTCGGCCTTGGCCGCCTCGTTCGCGCCCTGGAACACCGGCTTGGCCAGTTCCAGATACCAGTCGCAGAACACGTTCCACACGAAGCGGTACAGCGCCGAGGCGGCGTCGTCGAAGCGGCCGTCCTCCAGCGCCCTGGAAATCTGGCGTTCGGCCTTGGTCAGTTCGTCGCGGACCCAACGGTTGATCGTCTGCTCGACGGCCGCCGGGTCGAAGCCTTCGACGCGCTTCGCCTCGTTCATCTGGGCGAAGCGAGCCGCGTTCCACAACTTTGTTCCAAAGTTGCGATAACCTTCAATACGTTGCTTCGACAACTTGATGTCGCGCGTGCCCGACAGGATGGCCATGGTGAAGCGCAGCGGGTCGGCGCCCAGCTCGTCGATGATGCCCAGGGGATCGATGACGTTCCCCTTGGACTTCGACATCTTCTGGCCCTTCTCGTCGCGGACCAGACCATTGATGATCACGCGCCGGAACGGAACTTCATCCATGAAGTGAAGTCCCATCATCATCATTCGGGCGACCCAGAAGAAGATGATGTCGGCGGCCGTGACCAGGTCCGAGGTCGGATAGAAGCGCTCCAGGTCCTCGGTCTTCTCGGGCCAGCCCATGGTCGAGAACGGCCAGAGGGCCGAGCTGAACCAGGTGTCGAGAACGTCCTCGTCCTGGGTCAGGGCGACCTCGGAATCGTAGTCCGACAGCGCCTGCTCGCGCGCCTCTTCCTCGGTCTCGGCGACATAGATCTCGCCGTTCGGGCCGTACCAGGCGGGGATGCGGTGACCCCACCAGAGCTGGCGCGAGATGCACCAGGGCTCGATGTTGCGCAGCCACTCGAAATAGATCTTCTCGTAGCTCTTCGGCTCGAAGACGGTGTCGCCCTGCTCCACCGCCTTGATGGCCGGCTGGGCCAGGGTGTGGGCGTCGACGTACCACTGGTCCGTCAGCCAGGGCTCGATGACCACGCCCGACCGGTCGCCGTGCGGGACCATGTGGCGGGTCTTCTCGATCTCCTTCAGCCAGCCCTCCTCCTCCGCGCGCGAGACGATGGCCTTGCGGGCGGCGAAGCGGTCCATGCCCTCGTACTCGGAGGGCACGTCCGACGTGTCGGCGGAGGTGATCCGGCCGAAGGCGTCCATGACGTTGAGGGCCGGCAGCCCGGCGCGCTTGCCGACGCCGAAGTCGTTGAAGTCGTGCGCTGGGGTGATCTTCACCGCGCCCGAGCCCTTGGTCGGGTCGGCGTAGTCGTCGGCCACGATCGGGATGCGGCGGCCGACGATGGGCAGGGTCACGAACTTGCCGACCAGCCCCGCATAGCGCTCATCCTCTGGATGCACCGCCACGCCGGTGTCGCCCAGCATGGTCTCGGGTCGGGTGGTGGCGACAACGATGTAATCGCGGGTCTCCCACTCCGTCGCCCTGCCGTCCGCGTCGAAGGCGATCGGATGCTCGTAGGTCACGCCGTCGGCCAGCGGATAGGCGAAATGCCAGTAGGCGCCGTCGACCTCCTTCTGCTCGACCTCCAGGTCCGAGATGGCGGTCTGGAAATGCGGGTCCCAGTTCACCAGCCGCTTGTCACGGTAGATCAGGCCGTCCTTGTAGAGCTGGACGAAGACCTTGCGGACGGCGGCGTTCAGGCCCTCATCGAGGGTGAAGCGCTCGCGCGACCAGTCGCAGGACGAGCCCAGGCGGCGCAGCTGCCGCACGATGGTACCTCCGGACTCGGCCTTCCACTCCCAGACCTTGTCGACGAAGGTCTCGCGGCCCATCTCGCGCCGTCCGATGTTGCCGGCGGCCGCCAACTGGCGCTCGACCACCATCTGGGTGGCGATGCCGGCGTGGTCGGTGCCGGGCAGCCACAGGACGGCCTTGCCCTTCATCCGGTGATAGCGGGCCAAAATGTCCTGAAGCGTGTTGTTCAGCGCGTGGCCGATGTGCAGCGAACCCGTCACGTTCGGCGGCGGGATGACGATCGAATAGGCGTCCGCGGCTCCGTCCGTAGCGGTCGCGGCGCGTGGCGCGAACAGGCCGGAGTCCTCCCACATCGCGTACAAGCGGGGTTCGGCGGATTTCGGATCGAAGGTCTTGTCGAGCATGGAGGGGTCTTACGCCAAAAAGAAGAAGGGCGGCTCCGCCTGGAGCCGCCCCGGAATGATCTAGCCTTGATCAGGTCGCAGGTGAAGCTAGCCGGCGGAGCGGGCGATGCGTTCGACTTCCTTGCGTACCTGGGCCTCGACGATGGCCGGCAGATTGGCGTCCAGCCATTCCTTCAGCATCGGGCGCAGCAGCGACCGGGCCAGTTCGTCGATGGTCGGGCCCGAGGGGATGGAGACGTCCATGGGTTCGGTCTTCTTCAGCGAGGAAGCGAAGCCGGCGAAAGCCGAGGCGGCGCTGGCCGCGGCGCTGTCGCCGACCAGGGTGTCATAGCCGCCGGACGTGACAGGCTGATGTTCGGGAGCCTGGGCCTCGGAGGCCGGGGCGTAGACCGACTCGCTGAGAGTGGGCTCGGCGGGGAACGGCTCGGGTTCGGCGGGCGAGACATCCAGGTCGCCGATGGTTTCCGCCGGCTCCTCATAGGTGTCGGTCAGCTCCAGCACGTCCTCCTCGGACGCGGCAGGTTCCTGCACCGACGGGGTCTCGTCCATCAGGGCGGCCGACACGGGCTCGGTTTCGGGTTCGGGCTGGGGTTCGGGTTCAGACGCCGGAGCGGCCTCTTCCTGAGCCGGAGCCGCGGCCGCGGCGGTCTCGGCCGGGGCGTCGTCCTCGGAGATGATCCGGCGGATCGACGCCAGGATCTCCTCCATCGTCGGTTCCTGAGCGGTCTGGTCGGTCATGGCGAAACCCCGGATCGCACGCATCCGCGCACGGACAAGTCAAAAAGCCGAACGCGGAGAGGAGCCCCTCCGCGTCAGGTTGTCGTCGCATCAACGCCCGCCGGAATCAACGGGCGTTTTCGCCTGAAGGGCGAACGCCGTCCGCTCAGTCGCGCGGGGCGGTCTGAACGATCTCGGACTTCAGCTGGGCGTCCACCGGAGCGTCCGGTGCGTCCTCGGCCGGGCGGACCGCCGGAGCGGCCACCCGGTCGATGGCCTCGATCACGCCGTCCCACGGCAGGCCGCCGCGATTGCGGACCCGGTTGTAGTTGGCGGCCGGGTCGTAGACCGTCAGGGTCGGATCCAGGTCCGCGCCTTCCAGCTTGCCCATGGCGGCCAGCAGGTTGGCCTGGGCGACGTATTCGTTGCGCTGGGCGCTGGCCAGGTCGACTTCGGCGTTCCGCAGCTCCAGCTCGCCGTTCAGCACGTCCAGGGTGGTGCGCAGGCCGACCTGCGCCTCCTGGCGGACGCCTTCGGCGGCGATGGTGGCGAAGCGCACGGCCTCGCGGCCCGCCTGCAGGTTGGAGCGGGCGGAGATGGCCTGGGCGTAGGCGGTGCTGACCGACTGCAGCGTGTTGCGGCGCTCGCCTTCGACGTTGATCTGGGCGGCGTTGGCGCGCTCCAGCGCCGCGGCGACGCGCGAGCTGTTCAGGCCGCCGGTGAACAGCGGCACCGAAACGGTGGCGCCGGCGCGGAACTCGGTGTTGTCGACCAAGTCGCCGAAGCGGCCCAGGTCGCCGGTCGAGCCGCCGTACGACGCGGTCAGGCTGGCCGAGGGCAGATACTGCGCCTTGGCCGCGGCGACGTTGGCTCGGCGGCGCGCAGGGTCCAGCCCGCGGCGCGGACGCCGGGGTTGTCCTGCAGGGGCGACGTCCAGGGCGTTGTCGAAGTCCGTGGGCACG
>NZ_JBNFOJ010000185.1:0-6163 GCF_057364705.1 Brevundimonas sp. CURTG3B2_SDJG | reverse complement strand
CGCCACCGTCGCCCTTCTGGCGGCGCTGGCAGCGTCGGCGTCGTGGTCGGGGTCGCGCTCCGCGCCTCGGGCGGCGACCACACGGGAGCGGCAGCGCTCCTCGCCCTGACGACGGTGACCCTGTCGTGGCTGTTCGTGCACACGATGTTCGCCCTGCACTACGCCCACGCCTATTACACGCCGGAGGAGGGCCGGGACCGCGGCGGGCTGCTGTTCCCGGGCGACGAGCCGCCGGACTACTGGGATTTTCTGCACTTCTCCCTGATCATCGGCGTCGCCTCTCAGACCGCCGACGTGCAGATCGCCGACAAGGCGCTGCGCCGCATCTCTACGGTGCACAGCCTGACGTCGTTCGTGTTCAACACGGTGATCGTGGCCCTGACGGTCAACATGGCGGTCAGCCTGCTGGGATAGTTTAGCTGCATGAACCGCCGGGCTCTGGAGCCCTCGCTCACGTCACGGCCGGGCCATCCATGATCGCGGAGGCGTTCCGCGTTCTCGTTTTGCCGATCGTGCCCCTGGATTCCCGGCATAAGGCCGGGAGTGACGTCTGGAACTGCCCCCCGCCTTGACTTGGCCGCATTGCGCGCCCATCTTTGCTGCATCGCACAATCGCGATTTCCGGCGTCTCCAGCGCGTGTGGGCCTTCCGCTTGAAGGCCTGACTGTAGCAGCCGCCGGGTCCTCCAGATTCATTCGCTGCCCGGACACGCGGGGCGGCGCCCGGTCCACCCCGACGGTTTCCAGAGCGAAGCCAGATCGGGACTGGCGGTGCGCCTCCCGGCGCGCGTCGGGTCGAGAAGGCGGAGCCTTCTGACCGCGCGCCCACCAGGATGGCGCGTCGCCGCATGCGAAAGAAGACGCTCCGTGAGCATCAAGACCTTCGACTCCATGGGCCTGAACCCGGCCCTCCTCCAGGCGCTGGCGTCTGAAGGCTACACCACCCCCACCCCCATCCAGCAGCAGGCCATTCCCGACGTGATGGCCGGCAAGGACCTGCTGGGCATCGCTCAGACCGGCACCGGCAAGACCGCCGCCTTCGCCCTGCCGATCCTGCATCGCCTGGCCGCCAATCGCGTCGCCCCCCTGCCGCGCACCACGCGCTGCCTGGTGCTGTCGCCGACGCGCGAACTGGCCACCCAGATCGGCGAAAGCTTCAAGGCTTATGGCAAGCACCTGGGCTTCCGCGTCGCCGTGATCTTCGGCGGCGTGAAGTACGGCGCCCAGGAGCGCGCCCTGCACCAGGGCCTGGACATCCTGGTCGCCGCCCCCGGCCGCCTGCTGGACCACATCCAGCAGAAGAACCTGGACCTCTCGACCTGCGAGATCTTCGTCCTGGACGAGGCCGACCAGATGCTGGACCTGGGCTTCATCAAGCCGATCCGACAGATCGTCAGCCGCATCCCGGCCAAGCGCCAGAACCTGTTCTTCTCGGCCACCATGCCGGCCGAGATCGGCAAGCTGGCCGGCGACCTGCTGAAGGACCCCGTCAAGGTCCAAGTGACGCCGCAGTCCACGACCGTCCAGCGCATCAACCAGTCGGTGATCCACATCGAACAGGGCCGCAAGCGCGCCCTGCTGACCGAGCTGTTCTCGGATCCCGGCTTCACCCGCTGCCTGGTCTTCACCAAGACCAAGCACGGCGCCGACAAGGTCGCGGCCTATCTGGAAGCCGGCGGCGTCGAGGCGGGGGCTATCCACGGCAATAAGAGCCAGCCCCAGCGTGAACGCACCCTGGCCGCCTTCAAAGCCGGCAAGCTGCGCGTCCTGGTCGCCACCGACATCGCCGCGCGCGGCATCGACGTGGACGGCGTCTCGCACGTGGTGAACTTCGAGCTGCCCTATGTACCGGAAGCCTACGTCCACCGCATCGGCCGCACGGCCGCGCGGGCGCCGACGGCTCGGCCATCAGCTTCGTCGCCGGCGACGAGATGAAGCTGCTCAAGGACATCGAGAAGGTCACCCGTCAGAAGATTCCGGCGACCGACCGCCGCAACGACAAGCAACTGGCCCAGCTGGACGCCTCGATCATGGCCTCGGGCGTCAAGTCCAAGGCCACCCTGCCCGAACGCGAGGGCGGCGAGCGCAACGAGGGCGGCCGAGGCCGCCGCAACCCGCGCCGCGACGGGATCAAGCTGGAAGGCGGCGGGCAGCCGCACCGGGTCCGCAAGGGCCAGGCCCGCGACGCCCGTCCCCACCCCGGAACGCGCCTTCGATCCGATGGCCCGCGACCGCGGCCGGCAGGTCAACAACGACCCGCGCAACGCGGCTCCGGCCCACGAGCCCAAGCCTGTCGGCGAGATGAAGCGCCGCCCGCGCCGCCGCCGCCCCTCCAACGGCGGCAAGGGATACGCGGCGAAGAGCTGATCGCCGCCCTTCTGAACCGAAGGACGCCCGCCGGACTCTCGTTCGGCGGGCGTCGTCGTGCCGGGAGGTGCGACGCCTAGAAGCTCCAGCGCGTCCCCAGCGACCAGGCCAGGCCATGCCCCTCGGCCGTACCCCGCAGCCGCGAGACCGTGGCGGCCGGCGTGCCGGGATACAGGGTCCGGTCGCTGAAGATCTCCCCATCCTCGAAGGCCACATAAGTCAGGCCGAAGTCGACGGTCAGCTGATCCGTGGCCCGCATCGACATGCCGCCCGAAAACAGCCACCGGTTCGCGTCCGGAATGCGCGCCGTCCGCTCGGTGTCCCGGGTCGGGGTCGGGGTGTAGCCCAGGCCGCCCCGGAAGGTCAGCTTGTCGGTGGCGGCGTAGTCGAAGCCGATCGCCCCCGTGGTCACGTCCTTGTAGTCCTGCACGATCGTCTGGCCGCCGCCCGGATAGGCCACCTCAATGGCGTCGAACTCGGACCAGCCGATGCGGTTGACCTGGGCGTTCAGCGTCAGTTTGTCGTTGAGCCGGTAACGGGCCGAGGCCGCGGCGAACCAGGGCGTGCTGAAGCCGGCGACGCCGCCGGTCGTCACGTTCGCGCCCGCCAGGGGTCCGACCAGGCCGGCGATGACGACGTCGCCATCCAGTTCGTGCTCGATCGCCGACCGGTAGCTGAGTCCCAGGTCCAGCCGGCCGAAATGCGCCTGGGCGCCGGCGTTCCAGCCGTAGTCCCAGCCGTTCCCTTCCAGCGAGGACGAGCCGTCCGGCAGCAGGGGCGACAGGTTCGGCAGGGCGGAGGTCAGCTTGGCGTCGACGTACTGCGCGTCCACGCCCACGCCGACGTCCAGCCAGTCGGTCACGCGCATCGCTGCCGTCAGGCCGACATCGGCTGATCGCAACTCCGACGTCAGGGCGTCGTAGCGCGCGAAGGAGTCCGGCTGGTATTTGGTGGTGAAGTTGTACGGCGCGGCGACGCTGAGTCCCACGGCGAAGCGTTCGCCCAACGGGGTGGCGACCGCGAAGTTCGGCACGACGCCGCTTTCGATCGGGCTGGGGGCGACCGTGCTCCCCACGACGGGAACCGTCGTCCCGCCCGGATAGGTCAGGCTTGAGCCGGCGTCCCGGACCTCGGAGTTCACCGCCACCGCGTGGACGCCGACGTAAAGCTCCCGCCCGCTGCGGGCGATGGCGGCCGGATTCCACCACAGGGAGGAGACGCCGGTGTCTGCGGCTTCGCCGGAATAGGCCCGGCCCGCGCCGCGCGCCGATTGCTCCTGCAGATAATAGGACTGGGCCGAGGCGGAGGACGCGGCGGCCGCGCTCACGGCGAAGGCCGCGCCGGCGAAAAGGAGGCTGGAGGATTTCATAAACTGCACTTTCAGGCGCGGCGGCCGTTCGACCGGGCCACGGCGTTTCGGAGACTGTGCCGGGGAGGCCCGTCTGCAATGCGCGCGCGGCCGGAACGCTGCAACGCTCGGGACCCTGCTCTCGCGAAGGTGATCCGTGTTCGGCCGGTCAGCGAACGGTGAAAGGCGCAGAGCCCGGACGGCTCACGTCCGACAGGCGATCTGAGGTTGGTCAGATTCTACCCCTGATTGACTTTGAGAGCGCAGCGTCATCACTATCGATGATTGCATGACCGGAGGACCGCCATGAAACGTCCCGTTCTCAAGATCGCCGCCGCGGCGCTCGCCGCCGCCTGCTTCGCCTCCAGCGCCCAGGCGCACGGCGCGTTCCAGAGCCACTACATCATCTACGCCGACGAAGCGAAAACCCAACCCATCTATCAGGTCGTGGTCTACTGCGACGGCCATATCGTCCGGGTGGGTCAGCCCGAGTTCACCGGGTACGACGACTATTTCGAGTATGAGTGCCCCTGACGCACAGTCGGGTGGACAGCCCCAACAGCAACGCCCGCCGGAGCGATCCGGCGGGCGTCGTCTTGTCGGCGGGATCAGGCCGCGGCGGTGACGGCGCCGAGGATTCCGCCGGGTCGCGCAGCACATAGCCGCGGCCCCAGACGGTCTCGATGTAGTGCTTGCCGCCGGCAGCCGTGGCCAGCTTCTTGCGCAGCTTGCAGATGAAGACGTCGATGATCTTCAGCTCGGGCTCGTCCATGCCGCCGTACAGGTGGTTCAGGAACATCTCCTTGGTCAGGGTCGTGCCCTTGCGCAGGGAGAGGAGCTCCAGCATCTGGTACTCCTTGCCGGTCAGATGGACCCGGTGGCCGTTCACCTCGACCGTCTTCGCATCCAGGTTCACCGCGATCTCGCCGGTGTGGATGATCGCCTGGGCGTGGCCTTTTGAACGACGGACCACGGCGTGGGTGCGCGCGATCAGCTCGTCCTTGTGGAAGGGCTTGGTCATGTAGTCGTCGGCGCCGCCGCCGAAGGTCTTCACCTTGGTCTCGATCTCGCTGGTGCCCGACAGGATCATCACCGGCGTATTGACCTTGCCGACGCGCAGCTGACGCAGAACTTCCAGACCGTTCATGTCAGGCAGGTTCAAGTCCAACAGGATCAGGTCGTAGTCATAGATCTTTCCGAGATCGATGCCTTCTTCGCCGAGGTCAGTCGTGTAGACGTTGAAGCCTTCCGACTTGAGCATGAGTTCGATGCTCTGCGCCGTCGCGTGATCATCTTCGATAAGCAGGACGCGCATGGTTGCCCCTCCAGGCAAAGCTTGGCCTTAGACGTAACTGTCCCGTTTCCGGGTAACCTTGTTCGAACGTTAACCGCCCAAAAACTTAAGAAGGGTTAACGTTAGTGGTTAACAGCGAATCTAGGCTGATTTGCGAATCGGCGTCGAGAGTCCCGAGTCAAGGGCGCGAAAATTTCTTCGACCCGCCCCATGACACGTCCGAAATAGACGTACATCAGGATGATATTCCTATCCCGGAAAGCAGGCGGCGACAGCCTGCGGTGATGGAGATGGGATGATGGATGCGAACTATAGGGCTCCCGCGGATGCGGGGGACAGAATCCGGGCGGGGCTGGCGCTGCAGCTGGTAGCCGTCTCGACCGGCGTCGCGGTCGAACGCATGACCGCCCGCACGCGACTGGAGGGGCGCGCGTGCCGAGCGCGGTGGCTGGCGCTCTACCTGGCCCACGTCGCCTTCGGCTGGCCGCTGGACCGGGTCGGACTGGCGTTCGGATTGAACCGCTCCACCGCCGCCCAGGCGTGCCGCTGGGTCGAGGACGAGCGCGACCGCCCCTGGCTCGACGCCCTTCTGGATCACCTCGAGCGCTGCGTGCACGAGGTGCTGGAGACCCCGGCGTGCGAGTTGCCCGCATGAGCCGGACGACGGACCCGATCATCCGGGCGCGCCGGATCCTGACCCGCAAGGGAGCGTGGATCGAGGCGACCCCGGACGGCTACGCCGTCCGCTCCGGCACGGACCGAAGGGCCCGGATCCTGCAGGTGCTCGACGAGGCGGGCTTCATCCGGCTCATCGACCGACCGGGGCTGAAGGCCCGCACCGGCGGCGGCTGGGTCCCTCGAACCCCGTCCCAGGGCGGCCTCGCCCCGCTCCCCGGCGGCCGGGCGTGACCGAGGGGACGCGGATCGTCATGCGTCCCGATGGCGAAGCCCCAGGCGTGGCGGGCCAATCTGACGTCCTCGCCCGTCGCTTGGCTGGCGGGGCGCCTGGATTCCGACGGCCGGCGCTGGCTAACGCCGGCCGAGGTCGCCGCCGCCGAACGTCTGGGGATCGATGCGGAGGTCGCCTTGAAGGGCCCCTCCATGACCATGCGCTGGGACGCCCTGCCCCGGTCGGGCGCCGCGCGCGCCTGGACG
>NZ_JBNFOJ010000184.1:0-6188 GCF_057364705.1 Brevundimonas sp. CURTG3B2_SDJG | reverse complement strand
CGGGCCCGGCCACCTCGACCGAGGCCAGGCGGGGATCGCCGGCCAGGCGGTCGGCGACCTTCTGGGCCAGTTCGCGGGGATTGGCCTTGACGGCCTTCGCCGCCGCAAGGGCGCCGTTGGACTGGAAGTCGGCCAGGTCGGGGCGGTCCGAGGCGGTGACGCGCGCCAGCGACGGCTCCACGCCTTCGGCGGCGAAGGCGGCCCCGACCGCTTCGCCCAGTTCGGTCCTGAGATCGGTCATTACCGGGCCGGCGGCTGGGCGGCCGGGGCGGCCGTGCCGGCGTTGACGCGGAAGCGGCTGCCCGAGCGGTTGAACTGGGCCATTTCAGGCGTGACCTCGAAGCCGACCAGGATCTCGAAGTGATCGCCGCTGGTCGTGGCCGAGGCGCGGGGAATCACGATGGTCTGGTCCTGGGTGACGCTGGCGGTGTTGGCGCCGGGCTCGAAGCTCACCGGAAGGTCGAAATAGGTCTTCTCCAGCACCGCCCGGTTCCGCTCGGTGACGGCGATCCAGTAGCGGTAGGTGCGGCCCTCGCCCTGGGCCTGCGGCCCACGGCCCAGGTTGAACAGCATGCGGACGTCGACCTGGATCGGCTGGTCGCTCTGGTAGGCGCAATCGGAGACCAGGCCCTCGATCTCGCCGGTGTAGCCGACGTTGGCCGCCGACGGCCGGTCGCCGGTCATTTCGACGTAGCGGGCGGCGTCGTACAGAATCTTCACATAGGGGCAGGGGCCCGCGGCGGCGCGGCGTTGCAGCGGGGCGATGCGGGGACGCCGCGACTCCGTCTGCTGCTCTTCGGACCCCGGCGTCTGGCGGCCGCGGCCTTCCTGGCCTCCGCCCGGCCGCGACTGGGCGTCGGCGACCGACGGCGCCATTCCGGTCGACAGGGTGGCGGCCGCCAGCAGCGAAGCCAGGGAAACCTTCAGGACGCGACGCATCGAATGCTCTTCCAGAAACGAGGAGACGGCGACAGCCCGACGCCGTCCGCACGCTTGCCGCTGATAGCGGCTAAACCGAGGCGCGGCAAACCCGCGCGCGAGGAAAGGGCGGTGGCGGCCGGCGGGGCGAACGACTAGGTTCCCGCCCATGACCGTCCACCAGCCGATCCGTCCGGCCGAAAAGCGTCCGCTCACCGTTCGCCTGGCCACGCCGCGCGGGTTCTGCGCCGGCGTCGACCGGGCCATCCAGATCGTCGAACGCGCCATCGAGAAGTATGGCGCGCCGGTCTATGTGCGCCATGAGATCGTCCACAACCGCCACGTGGTCGAGCGCCTGAAGGCGATGGGAGCGGTGTTCGTCAAGGAGCTGGACGACTGCCCCGACGACCGGCCGGTGGTGTTCTCGGCCCACGGCGTGCCCAAGTCGGTGCCGGCGACGGCGAGGTCGCGCGAGATGTTCTATCTGGACGCCACCTGCCCGCTGGTCTCCAAGGTGCACGTCGAGGCCGAGCGCCACCATGCGGCCGGGCGGCACATCATCCTGATCGGCCACGCCGGCCACCCCGAGGTGGTCGGCACCATGGGGCAGCTGCCGGCCGGGGCGATCAGCCTGGTCGAGACCGTCCAGGACGCCGAGGCGTTCCAGCGGCCCGGCGAGGCGCCCCTGGCCTACGCCACCCAGACGACCCTGTCGGTCGACGACACCGCCGAGATCCTGGCCACGCTCAAGCGGAGATTCCCCGAGCTGCCGGACCCGCACAAGGAAGACATCTGCTACGCCACCACCAACCGTCAGGAGGCGGTCAAGCGGCTGGGCGCGGTCAGCGACCTGGTGCTGGTGGTGGGCTCGAAGAACTCGTCCAACTCCGCCCGCCTGGTCGAGGTGGCGATCAAGGCCGGCGCCAGGGACGCCCGGCTGGTGGACGACGCCGGCCACGTGGACTGGACCTGGCTGGACGGCGTCTCGACCCTGGGGATCACGGCCGGGGCCTCGGCGCCGGAACAGCTGATCGAGGCCCTGGTGCAGGCGGTGCGCGACCGCTTCGACGCCGACGTGGTCGAGGACGGCGGCGAGCGCGAGACCGTGACGTTCAAGCTGCCGCGGGTGCTGACGGCGGAGTGAGGCTCAGTCTCCGGGACCGAAGGCGACGGTCAGCGTGGCCCGCACCGTCCGGGGCGAGATCGGGTTGAGAAGGCCGGACGGGGTGGCCCAATAGCCCTCGGCGCCGCCGAGGTTCGAACCCAGCATCCGGAACTCGGCCGGGCGGCCGGCGAGCCTGAACCTGCGGCGCACGCCGAGGTTCACGGTCGCGACTTCCGGCGTCTTGAAGGTGTTCGCCGTGTTCGCCCAGCGTTCGCCCGAGACGCTGACGCCGGCGTCCACCGACCATCCGGCCGGAAGCTGCTGTTCGATGTTGGCGTTGATCACCAGCGGCGAGACGCCCGCCGCGCGGCCGCCGATGGCGCCGGCGTCCACGAGGAATCCCGTCACCTTCGGCTCCAGGGCGACGAAGCCGGCGAGGATGCTGGTCCCAGGGACGAGTTCGCCGCCGATCGAGGCTTCGACGCCGCGGTGCCGAACCTCGCCGACGATCCCGAACGACCCGTCGGCGCGCGATCCCTGGCTGGGCTTGGACACGTCGAACAGCGCCGTGATCAAGGTCAGCCGGGAGGACAGGGCGTAGCGGACGCCCAGCTCGAACTGCTCGGTCTCGACGGGGGGCAGCACCTCCTCGCGGTTGGTCGCAGAGGCGGGCGCGGAGCCGCTCTCCTCCAGCCCCGTCACCCAGCTTCCGAACAGGGCGGCGCGGTCGGTCAGGTTGACGACGGCGGAGACGTTGTAGTGCGGCGTTTCGCTGAGCCGCTCGCTGGCCACGCCGCCGGTGGACAGGACGGCCTTGCGATAGCGGGTCCGATGGGCCCCGAGGCGCAGCTGCACCCGGTCGCGCCAGGTCAGGCTGTAGCCGGCCGAGACGGTGTACTGGGTGACGACGTCCTCGCCGCGCGTGCCGGACCACGGGCGTTCCGGCGCATCCGGCGGAGCGCCGTCGGGGAAGTCGAAAGCGCCCAACGGGATGACCAGGCCGGAGGCCAGCTCGGTGACCGTGCGCCGGCCGCGCAACGACACGGTGAAGCGGTTGCCGAAATCGCCCCTGTCGAATCCGCGCCCCAGCCTGATCTCGCCGGTGTCCGAGGACCGGTAGGCGCGCTTGGGGGTGCGAATCGTGACGGCGGATGCGTTTCCCTGAGCATCCGACGAGACCAGGGTCATGTCCGCGTTGTCGATGTCGAAGATCGAGCGGAAGGCCGAGGCGTCGACCGAGACGCCCCGGACCTCGCCCCGGTACAGAAGGCCGAGGTTGGTGGTCTCCGCCTGGGTCCGCGCCCAGTCCGGCGAGTACTGACGAAGGGGGCGCGGGTCGGGCGGCGGAGCGTTATCTGTTGGGACGACCGCATAGTCGCCGTCGTACCAGCGCCGATTGACCGAACCGAACAGCCGCAAGCGATGACCAGGCGCGACGTCCCAGGCGGCGACGGCGCCGAAGCTGAGGCCGTCGCCGCTGTAGCCCGGGGCGAAGTTCAGCTCGGGCCGCCACACGACGCCGCCAGCGAGGCTGACGGACCCTTTCCGCAACGAAAGGTCGCCCTGGACGACGCGCGTTCCGAAGTCGCGATAGCCCGCGCCCAGCCGCAGTTCGTTGGCCGGTCCGGCCTCGCGCAGCCGGTAGTTCACGACGCCCGAGGGCGCGGGATAGGCGAGCCGCGTCGCGTTGACGCCGACCCGCACCCCCACCCCCGCCAGAAGGGTGTCGTCCAGCGGGCCGGCGCGGCTGAAGTAGGCGTCGTCGATCCGGTAGGCGCCGCTGTCGTTGAGATCGAAGCCCCGGACCTGGCTCTCGCTGTAGAGGCCCGACTGCTCGATCCCCACCCGCTCGCCGAACGCGTCGGCGGCGGAACGGAGGGCGTTGTCCTGGGCCGCCGCGGGCGCGGCGACGGCCGAGAGCGCGATCGCGATAGCCGTGATGCGTGACATCTTCCAATCCCGTCCATAGGACCGGCCCCAAGCCGCGGTCGGCCTGGGCGAACCGCCGGAAACCCTCGCCGTGCAGTCTAGGAAGGGCGCACGCCGGGACGCAGACCGCTCGCTGCACCGATCCGGCGGTTCGCTGCATAATCAGGGCGGCGGCGGCGCCCTTGGGCTAAGGAAGGGCGCATGACCACGACCCGCCCTGGCGCGCCGGCGATCCGCTGGCGCTGGATCGCCGCCCTGTGGTGCGCCGGCGCGGTCTTCGAGGCGGGCCAGTCCCTGGTCGTCCTCCACCTGCAAGGCGAACACCTGCGGGAGATCCGGCTGTTCCTGACCGAGGTCGCCGCCTGGCTGCCCTGGATCGTGGCGGCGCCGCTGGTCATCGGCCTGGCGCGGCGATATCCGATCCACCGCCGGCCCGGCTGGCGCGGGCTCGCCGCCCACCTTCTGGCCCTGGCGGCGATCAGCATGGCCGTCGACGCCTGGTCGTCCGGGCTTCAGGTGATGTTCAATCCCTGGTCCATCCAGCCCGCGCCCGTCTTCTGGGAGACCTGGCGCATGACGCTGTTCTTCCAGTCCCTGAACTGCCTGGCCGCCTACGCCCTGATCCTGACCGTCACCTATCTGGTCGATTCCCGCGACGAGGCGGCGCGCCAGAAGGGCGAAGCGGCCCGGCTCAGCGAGGCGCTGTCGAAGGCCGAGCTGGCGGCGTTGCGGCGGCAGATCGAACCGCACTTCATGTTCAACGCGCTGAACTCCATAGCCGGCCTGGTGCGCGACAACCGCAACGGGGCGGCGGTCGAGATGATCGTGGGCCTGAGCGAACTGCTGCGCCGCGCGTCGGAGACCGCCCACAGGCCCCGGACGAGCCTGGGCGAGGAGATCGAGTATCTGCAGCGATACGTCGAGATCCAGGCGCTCCGGTTCGGGGAGCGCCTGCGCGTCAGCGTGGACATCCCCGCGGACCTGCGCCAGGCGCAGGTTCCCGGCCTGCTGCTGCAGCCGCTGGTGGAGAACGCCATCAAGCACGGCGTCGCCACTCGCCTGGCCGGGGGCGAGGTCCGCGTGGCCGCGCGCGCCGTGACGGCCGCCTGCGTCTGAGCGTCTACAACGACGGTCCGGACTTTCCGGCCGACTGGCGGGAGACGGGCGGGGTCGGCCTCGCCAACCTGCGGACGCGGCTGCAGATCCTGTACGGGGACAGGGCCGAGCTGGCGCCGAGGCGGATAGGGACCGACGGCGTGGAGGTGGTGGTGATCCTGCCCCTGGAGGACGCATGACGGCCGAGGTCGGATCTCCCCGGCCGATCCAGGTCCTGGTGGTCGATGACGAGCCGCTGGCGCGGCGGAACCTGACCGTCCTGCTGCGCCGCGATCCGGACATCGGGTCGATCGCCGAATGCGGTTCGGGGGTGGAGGCGATCGAGGTCATCCGGACGTCGAAGCCCGACCTGTTGTTTCTGGACGTGCAGATGCCGGAGTGCGACGGCTTCGACGTGCTGGAGATGCTGGGCGCCGACATGCCCCAGACCGTCGTCTTCGTGACCGCCCACGACGAGTATGCGCTGCAGGCGTTCGAGGCCGGCGCTCTCGACTATCTGTTGAAGCCGTTCGACGACGCGCGCTTCGGGCGGGCCCTGGACCGCGCCAAGGACCAACTCGCCCGCTATTCCCCGCGACCGCCGGAGCGCGCCAAACGGATCGCCGTCCGGTCTCCGGGCCAGCTGTTGTTCCTGGACCCCGCGGAGATCGATTGGGTCGAGGCGGCGAGCTACTACGCCTGCCTGCACGTGGGCCGGCGCGCGCATGTCGTGCGCCGCACGTTGACGGAGCTGGAGCGGGACCTGGGCGAGCGGGGGTTCGTGCGGATCCATCGTTCGATCCTGGCGAACGTCGACCGGATCCAAGGCCTGGAGCTGCAGAGCGGAGGCGACTATCAGGTCGTGCTGACGGACGGCGTCCGGCTCCGGCTGAGCCGGCGGTACCGCAAACGCCTTCAGGACCGCATCGGCGCGAGGGCGGCGGGCGGCTGAGCCCGGTTCCGACCCGCCCTCTTGCCCAAGCGGAGCCTTTGCCGTTCGGTGGCGTTAACCCTGCGACCCGGAACGGAGCCTTCTTCATGCGCCTGAACGCCGCCTGCACCGTCGTCTCCCTGTTCGCCCTGACGGCCGCCGCCTGCACCCAGGAGGCGGCCGAGCCGCCCGCGCCGCTCGCGGCCGTCG
>NZ_JBNFOJ010000183.1:0-6200 GCF_057364705.1 Brevundimonas sp. CURTG3B2_SDJG | reverse complement strand
TCGTCGTGGGCGTGGCCGCCGCCCCCGCCGCCGCGAGGCGCGACGCCGGAACCTCCTCCGACCGGCTCGCCGTCGCGCAGAGCCTTCAGTGCCTCCTCGGGTCCCGGCAAGTCGGCGGCGTAGGCTAGGCGGACGATGGCCATCTCGACCGCGTCGGCAGGGTTCGGCGCGCGGCGGACCTCGTCCAGCGCCTTGAGCAACATCTGCCAGACCCGGGCCAGGGTCCCGGCGGAGATCACCGCGCCCAGGGCCGCCAGCTTCTGGGCCTGGTCGTTGGGCAGGCGGGTCGCATTGGGGCCGAGCATCTTGGCCACCGACGCCGCGTGGCAATGCTCCAGCAGGTCGTTGGTCACCTGCACCGGATCGGCGCCGTAGCCGTACAGGGTGCGGAACAGCTCCAGGGCCTCGGGCGTCCGGCCGGCCATGACGGCCTCGAACAGGGCGATGGTCTGGCTGCGGTCGGCCAGGCCCAGCATGTCCCGCACCGTCTCGGTCTTCACCGTCTCGCCGCGCTCGGCCTGGACCAGGGCCTGATCCAGCAGGCTGAGGCCGTCGCGGACCGAACCCTCGGCGGCTCGGGCGATCAGGGCCAGGGCCTCCTGCTCGATCTTCATCCCCTCGCGGTCCGCGACGCGATCCAGATGCTCGACGAGGATTTCGGGCTCGACCCGGCGCAGGTCGAACCGCTGGCAACGGCTGAGGATCGTCACCGGCACCTTGCGGATCTCGGTGGTGGCGAAGATGAATTTCGCGTGGGGCGGCGGCTCCTCCAGCGTCTTCAGCAGGGCGTTGAACGCCTGCGTCGACAGCATGTGGACCTCGTCCAGAACGTAGACCTTGTAGCGCGCCTCGACCGGCGCGTAGCGAACCGACTCCAGAATATCCCGGATATCGTTGACGCCCGTGTGCGACGCCGCGTCCATCTCCATGACGTCCATGTGCTGGCCCGCCATGATGGCGGCGTCGTGCACGCCGTCGGCTGACAGCTCCAGCGATGGCCGGTCGATGGTCGCGGTCTCGTTGTTCAGGGCCCGAGCCAGCAGGCGGGCTGTGGTCGTCTTGCCGACCCCTCGCACGCCGGTCAGCATGAAGGCGTGGGCGATGCGGCCGGTGGCGAAGGCGTTGGTCAGGGTCCGGACCATGGCCTCCTGGCCGATCAGATCCTCGAACGTGCGCGGCCGGTATTTGCGGGCGAGCACGGTGTAGGCTTCGCCCTCCCCCTCGACGGGCGCGGGTTCGGGGACCGGGAGCGGCTTCGGGCTCGAAGCGGGCTTCGTGGCCTTCCTTTCGGGAACGGCGGCCTCGGCCAGCGCCGTCTCGACCTCGGGCTCGGGAGCGACCGGCGGCGCGCCGAACATGTCGTCCGTGTTGGGGTCGCGCTCTTCCGCCGCCTCGGGGGCGTCCTCGTCCCACGGAGGGCCTTCAAGACTCGGATCGACGTCGCTCATACCCCGGTCTTACCGCGAGTAGGGCCGGACGCTAAGGCCATCCGAAGAGGATATGGGGAAAACCGCATCGCAGTCGGCGCCTGGCAGTTCCTCCCCTGAAGGGGAGGAACGGCGCTCAAACAGCGAGCCGCGCGGCAAGCGATAGCGCGTACAAAAACGAGGGAAGGTGGAGACCGCGACCCGAAGGTGAATTCGTTGTGGCTGCTGCCTTCCGGCCCTGACCAGGTTGGCGAAGCCTTCGCCCGCGATCTCCGAGAGGGGATATGACGGTTCGGGCGGACGAGATCAAGGCCGCACCGGTTTCACGGCGCGGTGCAGGGCGACAATCCCCAGCGACAGGCTTTCAAAGGTCACGTCCGTAAAGCCATGCCGGCGCAGTTCCTCCGCCAGTCCCTGCTGGTCGGGAAAGTCATGTATGCCGCGCAAGAGGTAGGCGTATGCGCTTGCGTCCCCACCCGTGGCCAGGTGGCCGATCAACGGCATGCACAGGTCCATGTACGCGAGATAGAGCCGATGCAGGCCCGGCGCCACGATTCGGGACGCCTCCAGGCAAAGGAACACGCCGCCGGGTCTCAAAACCCGAAAGACCTCGGCCATGACGCGGGACCGGTCGGTGATCTTCAGCCCGAAGGCCATCGAGACGATTTCGATCGACTCCGCCGCCGCGTCGATCCGTCCGGCGTCTTGAACCTCGACCAGGATAGGCGCCTCCGCCGCCGCCAGCTTGGTTTGGGCGATCGTCAGCATCTGCGGCGAGATGTCGGACACGCGAATACGCCAGTCCCGACCCGATGCGCCGAGCCGCCGCCACAGTCGGCACGGAATGTCGCCGGTTCCGGAAGCAAGATCGAGCAGATGCCGTCCCTCTTCACCTGCGATCCGCCCCGCCATTCTGGCCTTCCAAAGGCGGTGAACGCCCAGGCTGAACAGATCGCAAAGCCGGTCGTAGCGGCCCGCTATCCGGCCGAACACATCGTCCTGAACAGGTCTGAACCGTGCGGAATTGTCATGCATGGACGGCGACAATGACGCGGCTGCAAGGCTAAGAGAAGCGTCATGGCCCTCCCCGCCCTGAACACCTTCGCCGGCAATCCGCTGGATCGCGCCGGTGACCGGCGAAACGACCCCGACTGGCTGGCCGAGCAAGGGGCGAACCCTGAGGCGCTGGCGATGGTCGTGTGGCAGGGCCGCCCCCTGGTCGAGGATCACGCCGGCGGTCCGCGCCTGCAGTGGCTGGACCTGAAGCACGCCCGCGCCGTCGTGCCGGATCGCGAACTGTTCCTCGGCCTGTGGAACGACGCCCCGGTGTTCGCCGTGGAAGTCGAGAGCCCGGTCGATCCGACCTCGGGGCCGCTGCAAGGCCTGGGCGCCTTTCCCGAGATGCGCGAGGCGGCGTCCATCCTGCCGGGGCCGGACGCGGCGATGGCGGGAACCGCCAAGAGCCTGTTCGACTGGCGCGCGCGGCACGGCTTCTGCTCCGCCTGCGGCCAGGCCAGCGAGGACGCCTGCGGCGGTTGGAAGCGGGTCTGCCCGGCATGCGGGACCGAGCATTTCCCCCGGGTCGATCCCGTGACCATCATGCTGGCCGTCTACCGGGGCGGCCCCGAGCCGAAATGCCTGCTGGGTCGTCAAGCCGCCTGGCCCCAGGGCCGGATGTCGGCGCTGGCGGGCTTCCTGGAGCCGGGAGAGACCGTGGAGGAGGCCTGCGCCCGTGAAATCGCCGAAGAGGCCGGACTGACGGTGACGGCGGTCCGCTATCACTCCAGCCAGCCCTGGCCGTTTCCGTCGCAGCTGATGATCGGCCTGTTCGCCGACGTGGACTCCGACGATGCCCGTCCGGACCAGACCGAGTTGGAGGCCGTGGCCTGGCTGACGCGCCAGGAGGCGGCCGACGTGCTTGCCGGCCGCCATCCCGCGATCAAGGCCCCGCCGACGATCGCCATCGCCCGCAGCCTGTTGCAGGCCTGGGTCGACGGGTTCGACCTCTAGGCCGGTTGATCAGGCCGTCCGGCGCGCGATCCGCAGGCCCCAGGCCTGCAGGCCGGCGAAGCCCGCCACGGCGACCGCCTGGGCGGCGACGAACGCGACGCCGAAGACGTTGGGCTGCAGCGCGCCGCCAATCAGAACGGCGAAGCTCTCGGCCGTCCACAGCAGGTTGATCGCGATCACGCCCATGACCAGCCGCCGCGACGGGCGGGGACGGAAAGCCAGGGCGGCGACGCCCAGGGCCCAGACGATCAGAAAGACGCCGGCGGGCGGAACGAAGCCGGCTTCGACGGCCAGCCAATCGACGAGCAGCGGCGAGCCGAACGCGAGCAGCAGGCCGGTGGCTCCGCTGGCGACGGCGTCCAGGCCCAGGACCCGGCGCAGGAAAAGGGTGTTGTCGGTGGTCATGTCGTCCTCCTCGGTTCTGACCCCGAAAGACTGGCGGAGCCCACGGGGCGGGTCGATTACGCGGCAGGTAATGGCGCGGCGGCGGCGGATCGGGTGAGATCGGCGACATGAACGACACCACCACCGACCTGCCCCACACCTTCGGCGCCGCCTTGCGCGGTTGGCGCGTCCGCCGACGACTGAGCCAGCTGGACCTCGCCATAGAGGCCGACATCTCGACCCGGCATCTCAGCTTTCTGGAGACTGGCCGGGCCGGCCTAGCCGCGAGATGGTGCTGAACCTGGCCGAGCGCCTGTCGGTGCCGATCCGCGAGCGCAACGCCCTGCTGAGCCTCGCCGGCTTCGCGGCTGTACATGGCGAACGGGGACTGGACGCGCCGGACATGGCGGCCGCCCGGGACGCCGTCGAGCGCCTGTTGAAGGCTCACGAACCCTATCCGGCCCTGGCGGTCGACCGCGGCTGGAACCTGGTGATGGCCAATGCGGCCGTCGCGCCGCTGATGGCCGGCGCCGCGCCGCACTTGCTGGAAGGGCCGATCAACGTCCTGCGCCTGAGCCTGCATCCCGAGGGGCTGGCGCCGCGGATCCGCAACCTGCCGGAGTGGCGGACGCACATCCTGGAGCGCCTGCGGTCGCAGTTCGCGGCCTCGGCGGATCCGGGCATCCTGGCCCTGCTGGACGAACTGTGGGCCTATCCGGCCCCGCCGGGACCCCGCGCCCAGCCGGCCCCGGGCTACGCCATCGCAACGCCTCTGGTGCTCGACGGCCCTGACGGCCCGCTGTCCTTCCTGTCGACCACCACCGTATTCGGGACGCCGCTGGACGTCACCCTGTCCGAGATCGCGATCGAATCCTTCTTCCCCGCCGACGACACGACGGCGCGGGCGTTGGGCGGACGCTAGGCCAGGGCCCGCGCCGCCTCCAAGTCCGCGGGATTGTCGACCGACAGCGGGGCCGCGTCGATCACGGCGGCCCAGATCTGCAGGCCCATCTCCAGCGCGCGCAGCTGCTCAAGCTTCTCGCGTTTCTCCAGCGGCGACGGCGGCGCGGCGCAGAACCTGAGCAGAGCCTCGCGGCGGTAGCCGTACAGGCCGATGTGCCGCCAGACGGGGCCCTCGCCGTACAGCGTCGAACGGGTGAAATAGAGGGCGCGGCCGTGGCGCTCGCCCTCGGGCAGGGCCAGGACGGCCTTGACGACGTCGGGATTGGCGCGGTCGGAAGCCTCGGCCTCGCGCGCGACCAGGGTGGCGATGTCGCACCGGGACTCGCCGTGCAGCAGGGCGGCGCAGGCCGTCGCCAGGCCGGGATCGGCGAAGGGCATGTCGCCCTGCAGGTTGATCACCGCGTCGTGGGCCCCGTCCGGATCGATAGCCTCCAGCGCCGCCCGGATGCGGTCCGAACCGGACGGCAGATCCGGATCGGTCAGGACGGCCACGCCGCCGATGGCCTGGATGGTGTCGACGATGGCCTGGTCTCCGGCGGCCACCGCGACCGGCAGGCCGGACAAGGCGGCCTGTTCATAGGCGCGCACGATCATCGGCTTACCGCCGATATCGGCCAACGGCTTGTCCGGCAGGCGGGTCGCCGCCATGCGAGCGGGAATCATTATCAACGGATTCATCGGACCGCCTCCTCGCCTGCGACGCCGGACCGCTTGAAAGGTCGCTCCGGCCCGGTTGCGAAGGCGGCGCTAGCGTGTAAGAGACGCCCACGCAAGAATTCGCCCGCCGTTCCCACGGCCGGGCCCTAACGTACGGGATGCGACGACGCGATGAGCGGCAGTCTGAACGGGAACAAGATTCTGGCCGCCGGCTTGGCGACCGCCTTCGTCATCATCGGCGTGCAGCAGGTGACCGGCGCGATCTATCACACCGAAGCCCCTGCAAAGATGGGCTATTTTGTCGACGCGCCGGAAGAGGCCGCCGCAGGCGCCGAGGCGCCGGCCCTGCCGCCGGATTGGGGCACCGTCCTGCCGACCGCCGACCTGGCCGCCGGCGAGGCCGCCTTCGCGCGTTGCCAGGCCTGCCACAATGCGACCCAGGGCGGGGCCGACGGAATCGGCCCGAACCTGTTCGGCGTCGTGGGCGGCCCGGTCATGCACCGCGCCGGCTTCGCCTATTCGGACGCCATGGGCGCCCACAAGGCCGAGGCGCCGACCTGGGGCTACGACGAACTGGACCACTTCATCACGGCTCCGGCGCGCTACGTGCCCGGCACCAAGATGTCGTTCGCCGGCATCCGCGACCAGCAGACCCGCATCAACCTGATCGCCTGGCTGCGCAGCAGGGCTCGGGTGGCTTCGCCATCCCGGCGCCGGACCCCTCCGCGGCCAGCCGGGGGGCCGCGCCGGCCGAGGGCG
>NZ_JBNFOJ010000182.1:0-6218 GCF_057364705.1 Brevundimonas sp. CURTG3B2_SDJG | reverse complement strand
CGCACGCCGGTGACGCCCGCAGGCCCCGCCCAGCACGCGCGTCGGCGCGGCCAGCCATTCGAAGACCACCCCTTCCTCCTCGGCGTTCTGCGTCTCGCGCGCGCTGCCCGGCATGTTCTCGCGGTCGCGGCGGTACAGGCAGGTGACCGAAACCGCGCCCTGGCGGACGGCGGTGCGGACGCAATCCATGGCCGTGTCCCCGCCGCCGATGACCACGACCCGCTTGCCCTCGGCGTTCAGGGCGCCCTCGTCGTACGCCGGAACCGCGTCGCCGAAGCCCTTGCGGTTGGAGGCGATCAGATAGTCCAGAGCGGCGACGACGCCGTCCGAGCCGCAGCCCGGCGCGGTCAGGCGGCGCGCCTGGTAGACGCCGGTGGCGACCAGCACGGCGTCATGGGCGGCGCGGATCTCCGCGAAGGCCAGGCTCCCGTCCGCCGGCGCCGCCGACATCGGACGCCCAACCGGAACTGGACGCCGCCATCGACGAGGCGGTCCACCCGGCGGGCCACGACGGGCTTCTCCAGCTTGAAGCCGGGGATGCCGTAGGTCAGCAGGCCGCCGGCGCGGTCGTGGCGATCGTAGACGGTGACGGCGTAGCCCGCCGAACGCAGGCGGTCGGCCGCGGCCAGGCCCGCGGGTCCGGCGCCGACGATCCCCACCGACTGTCCGCATTCGGCCCGGGGACGGATGGGATCGACCCAGCCGTTCTCGAACGCCTGATCCCCCAGCCAGCGCTCGACCGAGCCGATGGTGACCGTCTCCCACCCCGCCTGTTCCAGCGTGCACGCCCCTTCACACAGCCGGTCCTGCGGGCAGATCCGGCCGCAGATCTCGGGCATCGCCGAGGTCGCCTGGGCCTGGCGCCAGGCCTCCTCCGCACGGCCCTCGGCGGCCAGGCGCAACCAGTCGGGGATGTTGTTCTGAAGGGGACAGGCGCTCTGGCAGAAGGGCACGCCGCACTGGGCGCAGCGGCTCGATTGGCCCTTGCCCGCCTCAGGAGCGAAGTCGGCGTAGATTTCGGCGTAGCCGCCCACGCGCTCGGCCGCCGGCGCCTTGGCCGGGCCGGTCCTGGGGACGATGACGAAAGTCTGGTTCACGGATGCCACGGACGCCCTCTTCGCAACTGCACACTGATTTACGGCGGCGAGGCCGAACTGGCAACTTCCATGCTTCAGATGCAGAGAGTGCGTGATTTCAAGCAACAGAAAACCGGCAATACCTCGGTTGCGGAGTGAGATATTGCCGGTTCGCTTTCGAGCGGAGGCGCCCGCCCGAACTCAGAAGAGGAACTTGAGGCTCCCCGTCACCCGGTCGTCCGAGAGCGGGCCGTCGACGTCTGTGTCATGGTACCGGACATCCAGGGCGACATGGTCGGTGAAGGCGTAGGCGACGCCGGCATTCCAGGTCGTGTAGTCATCGTTGACGTCCAGGGACTGCTGGCCGACGGCCGCCGACAGCGTCCATTTGTCCGCCGGGGTGAAGCTGCCGTTGGCTTCGATGTAGGTGGCGGTTTCGTCCAGGCCGAAGAAGTCCGGCGAATAGTAGACGGCCGCGCCCAGGGTCACCGGGCCGATGGCGCGCGAGGCCGCGGCCTTCAGCTCGATGTAGTCGTAGTCGGCCGCATCCGGCGCGTTGACGTAGAGATAGGCGATCACGCCCAGGTCCAGGTTGAAGCCGCCGGCTTCCGGCCGCCAGCCGCCATAGAAGTCGACCTCGGCGTCGGTGTCGTCGCCGAAGTCGACGTTGGAGGCCCAGGCGCCAGCGTAGAAGCTGCCGTAGGTCACGTCCACGCCGCCTTGGACGGCGACGTTTTCGTCGGTCTGGCTGAAGCCGCGGAACACGTAGTCGCTCGTGACCCCGACGTTCCAGGCCACGTCGGCCTCCTGGGCCGAGGCGGTCGTGGCGGCGGCGAGGGCGGCCAGGGCGGCCGCGCAGGCGAAGGCGAGTCTCTTCATCGGTATCCCCTGTTGTTTCGATGTCGGCACGCGAACGCTGGGCCGGACGCGAAAGGGAGGCTCCGCGTCCGGCGGTACTGATGTCCTAGACGGCTTCCAG
This sequence comes from Brevundimonas sp. CURTG3B2_SDJG, assembly GCF_057364705.1. Taxonomy (NCBI): domain Bacteria; kingdom Pseudomonadati; phylum Pseudomonadota; class Alphaproteobacteria; order Caulobacterales; family Caulobacteraceae; genus Brevundimonas; species Brevundimonas sp. CURTG3B2_SDJG. Next base: position 4,163 of record NZ_JBNFOJ010000182.1, on the reverse strand, counting down.
CGCCTCCCCGTGCAGGTGGGCGTCCAGCCCCTCCTCCTCGGCGGCCGCGCTGACGCGCAGGCCGGTGGTGAACTTGCAGATCACCAGGATGACGAAGGTGCCGATCGCGCTGTAGCCGATGGTCCAGCCCAGGCCGATCAGCTGGGTCATGACGTTGGCCCCTTCGGACAGGCTGTTGATCGCGGTGGTGGCGAACAGCCCGGTCAGCAGGGCGCCCGCCAGGCCGCCCGCGCCATGGATGCCGAAGGCGTCCAGGCTGTCGTCGTAGCGCAGCAGCTTCTTGATCCAGACCGACGCGGCGTAGCAGACCGGGCCGGCGATCAGGCCGATGATCACCGCGCCCTTGGGATCGACGAAGCCGGCGGCCGGGGTGATGGCCACCAGGCCCGCGACCACGCCCGACAGCATGCCGATCAGCGAGATCTTCTTCTTCTCCAGCACCTCGACCAGCTTCCACGACAGGGCGGCGGCCGCGGCGGCCAGGATGGTGTTGATCAGGGCCACGCCGGCCAAGGCGTTGGCGCCGCCGGCCGAGCCCGCGTTGAAGCCGATCCAGCCGACCAGCAGCAGCGAGGCGCCGATCATGGTCAGCACCGGATTGTGCGGGTTGATCGGCTCCTTGCCGTAGCCCTTGCGGGCCCCGAGGAAGAGGGCGCAGACCAGACCGGCGACGCCGGAGTTGACGTGCACCACCGCCCCGCCGGCGAAGTCCAGCACCCCGGCCGAACCCAGGAAGCCGCCGCCCCACACCCAGTGGGCGATCGGGGCGTAGACCAGGAGCGACCACAGCGCCGTGAACAGCAGCAGGCCGGTGTACTTCAGGCGTTCGGCGAAGGCGCCGGTGACCAGGGCCGGGGTGATGATGGCGAAGGTCAGTTGGAACGACAGGAAGACGAATTCGGGAATGCCCGGCAGCAGGCTGTGCGCCGTCTCCATCCCCACGCCGTTCAGGAAGACGGCGTCGAAACCGCCGACATACTGGTTGAGGAGGTCCGCGGCGTGGCCGCCGAAGGCCCCGGCCTTGCCGAAGGCGATGCTGTAGCCGGCGACGAACCAGACCAGGGTCGCCACGGCGAACACGCCGACCGACTGGGTGATGGTGGCGATGACGTTCTTGCGGCGGACCATGCCGCCATAGAACAGGGCCAGGCCCGGCAGGGTCATCAACAGGACCAGGGCCGTCGACGTCGCCAGCCAGGCCGTTCCGGCGCCGTCCAGCGCCAGGGGAACCTGGTGAGCCAGAAGCGAAGGCGGCGCGGCCGGCGCGGCGACGGCCGCGCTCGCGAAAGCGGTTGCGAAGAGGGCCAGGCCGGTGGCGAGGCTGCTGCGAAGTCGAGTCATCTCAATCCCCCAAGGATGTCTTTACGCAGTTGCGAACTGTTTACCGCATCTGCGAAATGCGCAAGTGGGCGGACGATGATTTATGATATTTTGTTGCTGAAATGCAGGAACTCGCGCGCATATGGGTCCGTTTTCACCAATACAGCCCGAATCGCCGGTTGAAATTCGCCGACTTCGAAGCGGAACCGCAATTCGCACTCGCAGCATTCTTGAGGGGTTGACGCATCCCGGCGGGTTCGTCACGGTAAGGGCACTCATCAAGACCGGCTGAGGGATAGGCCCTTTGACGCCGGGGCAACCTTCCAGTGATCCACCCGATCCTGGAGATGGTGCCAACTCCTGCGAGGTCCCTCAGAAAGGGCCGCGAGAGATGAGTGAAGCGACGGTCCCTCGCGTTCGGGACCGGCCGACTTCACGGGTCTGTCACGCCGGATTTGGTCGTCCCCGCAGGTTTCGATGATCGAGACCTGGAGCGGACGTTGGCGTCCAAAGACTGGCAGATCGACGAAGCGCCCGGACGGGACGTTGTCGCCCCCATCCCCGAGGATTTCCGGCTGGAGTCCGGCGAGCGGCTGAGCGCGTCCACGATCACGGGCCGCCTGCATGGACCGGAACAGGGCCCGCTGATCGTCGTCGCCGGCGGCATCTCCAGCGGACGTTTCGCCGCGCGCTGGTGGTCGTGGGCGGTGCGGCCCGGCGGCGCCGTCGATCTGGAGCGGGTGCGGGTGCTGGCCTTCGACCTGGCGCCGGGCAAGGCCGAACCGACCGTGACCATCACCACCACCGACCAAGCCCGTCTGCTGGCGCTGCTGCTGGACGCCCTGGGCGAGACGCGGATCGACGCCTTCGCCGGCGCCTCGTACGGCGGCTGCATCGGCCTGGCTTTCGCCGCGGCCTATCCCGAGCGGATCGGCGAACTGATCGTCATCTCCGCGGCGCACCGCGCCCACCCGTCGGCCACGGCCTGGCGCGGGGGTGCAACGCCGCCTGCTGGCCTTCGCCCGCGACTGCGGCCGCGAGGCGGAGGGCGTCGCCCTGGCCCGCGAGCTGGCCATGACCACCTACCGCACCGCCGACGAGTTCGACTGGCGTTTCGCCGGGACCCCGCCGGCCGCGCGGGCGACCCTTATCCGGTCTGCGACTACCTGATCTCGCGCGGCGCCGACTACGCCGAGGCGACCTCGGCCGCGCGCTGGATCGCTCTGTCGGACTCGCTGGACCGCCACGCGGTCCAGCCCGAGGCCATCCGCTGCCCGCTGACGCTCCTGGGCTTCACCACCGACCGCCTGGTGCCGATCGAGGACCTGCGCGAGCTGGCCGGCCGGGCGCCCGCCCTGCGCCGCTTCACCGAGGCCCCCTCGATCTTCGGCCACGACGCCTTCCTGAAGGAACGCGAGGCGGTCGCCCAGGCGCTGCACGCCGCCCTTTCTCCCCTGTACGCCCGCCCCTCGGAGCTCGCCGCATGACCGCCCCCTCCAACTGTCGCCCCTGTACGACCGCCGCGCGTCACGGGGTGAACGCCGACCCGACGCACGGCGCGGTGATCCCGCCGCTCTACCTGTCGTCGAACTACAGCTTCGACGGCCTGGATGGGAAACGGCGCTACGACTACACGCGCTCGGGCAATCCGACCCGCGACGTGCTGGGCGAGACCCTGGCCGAGCTGGAAGGCGGCTGCGGCGCGGTGGTGACGGCGACCGGAATGGCCGCGGTCGATCTGGCCCTCTTCTCGCTCGAGCCCGGCGATCTGCTGATCGCCCCCCACGACCTCTACGGCGGCACGCACCGGCTGCTGTGCGCCCGCGCCCGCCGCGGCCATTTCGAGGTCGCCTTCGTCGACCAGAACGACCGTGGAGTCCTGGACGCGGCCTTCGCCCGCGGACCCAAGCTGATCCTGATAGAGACCCCGTCCAATCCCCTGATGCGGGTGGTCGATGTCGCCGACATCTGCGCCCGCGCGCATGCCGTCGGGTGCAAGGCCGCGGTGGACAACACCTTCCTGTCGCCGGCGCTGCAGACCCCTCTCGCCCTGGGCGCCGACCTGGTGATCCACTCGACCACCAAATACATCAACGGCCACTCCGACGTGGTCGGCGGTTGCGTGGTGGCCAAGGATCCGGCCGACTTGGAGCAGCTGACCTGGTGGGCCAACTGCCTGGGCGTCACCGGCTCGCCGTTCGACGCCTGGCTGACCCTGCGCGGCGTTCGCACCCTGTTCGCCCGCGTCGAGCGCCAGCAGGCCTCGGCGGGGCGCGTCGCTGAATGGCTGGAGGCGCATCCGGCCGTGCGCAAGGTCAACTACCCGGGCCTGAAGAGCCATCCGGGGCATGAGATCGCCGCCCGGCAGCAGGCGGGCTTCGGCGCCATGCTGAGCTTCGAGCTGGAGGGCGGCCTGGACGCCGCGCGCGCCTTCGCCGACACGCTGCAGGTCTTCACCCTGGCGGAATCGCTGGGCGGCGTGGAGAGCCTGGTCGCCCACCCGGCCCTGATGACCCATGCGGCGATGACGCCCGAGGCCCGGACCGTGGCCGGCATCACCGACGGCCTGCTGCGCCTGTCGATCGGCCTGGAGCATCCCGAGGACCTGCTGGCGGACCTGTCGGCCGCCCTCGACGCGGCGCTGGACGTCACCGCGTCGACGGCCGAAGCCGCCTGAAGGACGCCGTCATGACCGCCCTTCCCCTGTCCGTCTCCATCCCCGGCTCTCCCCGAGGCCGCCGCCCACGCCGACGAGCCCGTGGCCCTGCTGCAGCTCGATGCGACCGACGCCGATCGAAGCCGCCTCGGCGGTCTATCGCGAAGTCCGGCGCGGGCGGCGCGTC
>NZ_JBNFOJ010000181.1:0-6237 GCF_057364705.1 Brevundimonas sp. CURTG3B2_SDJG | reverse complement strand
GCTGATCGAAGGCCCCGGCCAGGCCGCGCCCGCGCGCCTGGATCCGGTCGCCTTCGAGGGCGCCGTCAAGGCGCTGACCCAGAACGCCATCGATGCTGTGGACGGACGCGGCTCGGTGGCGTCCGGCTCGAGGCGCTGCTTGAGGGCGGCCTGCGGTTGAGCGTGCGGGATTCGGGGCCGGGAATGAACCGGGAGCTGGCGGCCAGGGCCATCGAACCCTTCTTCACGACCCGCGAGGGCGCCGCGGGCCTGGGACTGTCGCAGGCTTACGCCTTCGCGCGGCAGTCGGGCGGGACGCTGTCGATCGACGGCGCGCCGGGCGACGGCGCCGAAATCTCGATCACCCTGCCCCAGGCCGAGGGCGTTCTCGCCGCCTGACTGCCCGCTATCCCCGTTCGTCGATCACGGTGTAGGGTGGTTAACGAGACGCGTGGAGGGCGATCATGAAGGTGTTGCGATTCATCGTGGTGCTGGCCGTCATCGGCTACGCCGGCTGGCTGGCCTGGCCGTTCATCCAGCCGCTGATCCAGGGCGGAGCGCCGGACCTTCCGGGGGTGGCCGCCCAGGCGGACGCCGGAGCCGGCGGCGACCTGTTCGGAGTGATTCCGGCCTGGACCCTGTGGGTGGGGGCGGTCGCCCTGTATCTGATCGCCGCCTTGATGCTGGGGGCCGGCAATTCCAAGGCGGCCGTCGCCTACTTCCTGGGCTTCATCGCCGACGCCGTGCTGAGGCTGGCGCTGGACCGGAACGGCGGCGGCGATGCGGCCGCCCGGTCGAGCGGATCGGCGACCATGGCCGCCCCCGAAGCTCTGTCGAACCTGCCGTTCGACCCGCTGTGGCTGGTCCTGGGCGTCCTGTTCCTGCTGGGGGTGCTGGTTGTCGTCGCCAGCCGGCGCATCCGACGCAAGCGCGTCGCCGGCCAGTTCGCCTACTGAGGCCGGCCTCCCGCCCAGGCGGATCATGCCTACATGTGGTTGACCCCGGCGCCCTTGCCGCTAGGTTCCGCGCGCCTTCCCGCGCCCACGACAGGACCAGAGAGACCCCATGGCCGAAGCCGCCACCCCTAGCGCTCAGTATGACGTCGTCATCATCGGCGGCGGCCCCGGCGGATACAACGCCGCGATCCGCGCCGGCCAGCTGGGCCTTAAGGCGGCCTGCGTCGAGATGCGCGACACCCTGGGCGGCACGTGTCTGAACGTCGGCTGCATGCCGTCCAAGGCTCTGTTGCACGCCTCGGAACTGTTCGAGGCCGTGAGCAAGGAATTCCCGACGCTGGGCATCGAGGTCGGCGCGCCCAAGCTGAACCTGGGTCAGATGATGAAGCAGAAGGCCGACAGCGTCGGGCAGCTGACCAAGGGCGTCGAGTTCCTGTTCAAGAAGAACAAGGTCGAGTGGATCAAGGGCCGGGGCCGCATCACCGGCCCTGGCGCGGTCGAGGTGACGGCGGCGGATGGTTCGAAGTCGACCCTGGCCACGAAGAACATCGTCATCGCCACCGGCTCGGAGCCGACCCCGTTGCCGGGCGTCGCCTTCGAGGAGGGCAGGGTGGTGGATTCGACCGGCGCCCTGTCGCTGCCGTCGGTCCCCAAGAAGCTGATCGTGGTCGGCGCCGGCATCATCGGCCTGGAGCTGGGCTCGGTCTGGCGCCGTCTGGGGGCCGAGGTGACGGTGGTGGAGTTCCTGGACCGCATCACGCCCGGGATGGACAAGGACGTCGCCACCGCCTTCCAGCGCGCGCTCACCAAACAGGGCATGGCCTTCAAGCTGGGCTCCAAGGTCACCGCCGCCAAGACCGGCAAGGACGGCGTGGAGCTGACCATCGAGCCCGCCGCCGGCGGCGCGGCCGAGACGCTGAAGGGCGACGTCGTTCTGGTGGCCATCGGGCGCCGTCCCTACACCGACGACCTGGGCCTGGAGACCGTGGGCGTCGAGGCCGACAAGCGGGGCTTCATCGCCAACGACCACTTCAAGACCAACGCGGGCGGCGTCTGGGTGATCGGCGACGTCACGCACGGCCCGATGCTGGCCCACAAGGCCGAGGAGGACGCGGTCGCCGTCATCGAGCTGATCGCGGGCAAGGCCGGCCATGTCGACTATGACCTGGTGCCGAGCGTCGTCTACACCTCGCCGGAAGTGGCCTGGGTCGGCAAGACCGAGGAGCAGCTGAAGGAGGCCGGGGTCGCCTACAAGGCCGGCAAGTTCCCCTTCACGGCCAACAGCCGCGCCAAGATCAACCACGAGACCGAGGGTTTCGTGAAGGTGCTGGCGGACGCGGCGACCGACAGGATCCTGGGCGTCCACATCCTGGGCCCCCAGGCCGGCGAGATGATCGGCGAAGCCTGCGTGGCCATGGCGTTCGGCGGGGCTTCGGAAGACATCGCCCGCATCTGCCACCCGCACCCGACCCGCTCGGAGGCCGTCAAGCAGGCGGCCATGGGCGTCGAAGGCTGGATCATGCAGGCCTGAGGCCTGTTCGCTATCTGTCGACCTCGTCCTCGATCGTCCGGGTGGTCTGCCGGCGCAGGCCCTCGAAAGAGACGCGCCCGTTGGGGAAGTCCAGCGTCACGTCCCGGAAGCGGCCCAGCAGATCGGCGCCGATCAGCAGCGCCGGCCGGTCCGCGATCTCCAGCGTCCGGAAACAGTGCAGGTCCGCGAACAGCAGCGGGGTGACCCCTAGCCGGGAATTACCCAACCGCAGATCGTCCACGCGGGCCAGATCGGCCTGCAGGCTCTGGCCCGTGACGCCGAAAAGGGGGATCGGGCGGGATGGGCGGCCCGCGTCGGCGCGGCGCGCCGCGATGCCCGGCGCAGGTCCAGACTTGCCGATCGAATACTGGGCCCCGCTGTCGACGAGGCCGCCGCGGGGCTGATCATCGACCACCACCTGGGTCAGGATCAGCTGGCCGAAACGGCCCCTGACCGAGCGGATGCCGTCCCGCCGAAGGCGCGTATCGGCCGACGCCCTGCCGCCTGTCAGCACGCGGATTCCCTGCGCGCTGAGGCTTGCGGACCGGCGAGCGACGTCGAAGGTCAGCCGGAACCGGCCGAGCACGTCCAGACCCAGCAGGCCGTCCGCGCCCAGCTGGTCGCGCGGCAGGACCGGACAGCGCAGATTGCGGAAGCCCAGGCCGCTGAGCGCCAGCCGACCGACCGCGACGCTGGGCGTGACCGTCGCCGTGGTGATGCCATGGACCATGACGGGATTCAGCTCGGGCAGGCCCAGTTGGTCCGCCACGGCGTCGGAGATGGAGGTGGACCCGGCGCCGGTGTCGATCACGAAGGTGAAGGGGCCGCGCCCGTTCAGGATCACCCCGGCTCCGACGCGGGTGAACAGGTTGGACAGGAGCTGGATCGGCATCGGACCCGCGGACGGGGCGTTCGGCTCAAGGGGATCCTGCGCCCAGGCGGCGGAAGCCGGAAACGCGCCGAGGCCCAGGCCGGCCAGCAGCGCGCGGCGGTCCAGGCCCTCAGTGCGGGTTCGATCCAGCGCCGCCTCCACTTCGCGGTCGATTTCTGGACACTCTAGGCGCCGTTTGACTGATGTGGCGAGTCCGTGACGGGGCCGCAGCCGCCACCCTGCTGTCAGGCGCGGGGGTGGGCCGCGGAGTAGGCGTCGAGCAGGCGGGCGGCGTCGACGGCCGTGTACTTCTGGGTGGTGGACAAGCTGGCGTGCCCCAGCAACTGCTGGATGGAGCGCAGGTCGGCCCCGGCCCCAAGCAGGTGGGTGGCGAAGCTGTGCCTGAGGGCGTGCGGGGTGGCGCTGGCCGGCAGGCCCAGGCGGCCTCGCAGCGCTGCATCGCGGCCTGCACCTGCCGTGGGCCCAGCGGGCCGCCGCGCCGGGCCCGAAACAGGGCGTCCTGAGACTCCAGGGAGAAGGGCAACAGGGCCAGATAGGCGTCGATCGCCGTCGTCACCGCCGGCAGAACCGGGGCCAGACGGGTCTTTCCGCCCTTGCCGGCGATGCGCAGGGCCTCGGGCAGGGGGACGTCGGCCCTGACGAGGGACAGGCCCTCCGATATCCGCAGGCCGCAACCGTAGAGCAGGGTCAGGACGGCACGGTCGCGGGCGGCCTCCCACGGGGCGGCGTCTGGATCGGCCTCGGTTTCGGCCAGCAGGCCCCGCGCCTGATCCTCGGTGACCGGACGCGGCAGCGTCGGCTTCAGGCGTGGGCCGCGCACAAGGGCGAGTTGGGGGGCGTTCACGCCGCATCGCCGATCCAGGAAGATGTGAAAGGCCCGGATCGCCGACAGGGTCTGACTGATCGAGCGGCCGTTCAGCGGCCGGTCCCCGCTTCGTCGTTCGGCAAGGTGGGCGCGCAGGTCGGCGGCGGCGACCGTCCCGAGATCGACCAGCCCCTGGGGTCCGCCCCGGTGCCGCTCCAGGAAGGCCAGGTACAGGCGGCCGATGTGGCCGTAGGCCTCCAGCGTCCGGGGCGACAGGCGGCGTTCGTGCGACAGATGCTCCAGCCAGGCCGCCAGAGCCTGATCCGCGGTGGTCAGGTCAGGATGGGCCATCGTTCGGCCGTGCGCTCGACCACGCGAGCGATGAAGGCGACCAGTTCGCAGCCCATGGTCGGCGTGAAGCCGTCCTCGTCGGGCGAGCCGAAGGCGCAGATCGCGTGCCGGCCCGGCTCGTCCGAGCCGGGGAACTGGGGCGCCATCCGGATCAGGGCGACCGACTTCACCTCGCGCTCGACGGCGCCGAACAGGCCCAGGCCCGAAAAGTTCGGCCCCAGCCATGTCAGGCCGTGCTCGCCCAGAAGGGCGTCGACGCCGCCGGTCTCGAGCGCCTTCCAGCCGAAGGGCACTCCGCCGGGTTTCTCCAGCGCGATGGCCGCGCCGACCAGGCCGAAGCGGCCCTGGGCCACCGCATCCAGGCGGCGGGAGAGATCGGAGGGGTTTCGCGCCTCCATCAGGTCCAGCGCGGCGACGTGGGTCTGGGTTTGGGCGGCGAAGTTGGCGCGGGCGACGGCCTCCACGCGTTTGCGGGCGTCGGCCTCGCGCTCGGCGACCTCCTCCAGCTTGGTCAGCGCGGCGCGGCCGAACTCGACCACATTGCGGCCGTGCGGCTTCAGGCCGATCTCCTCCAGCAGGGAGCGGTCGTCCAGCAGGGTCTGGGGATTGGCCTGCAGCCAGGCGCGGATTTCCGGCCAGTGAGGCTCTTCGGGCTTGGCGGAGAGGTCAGGCGAAACGCTCACGGACCTCTCCCCGGAGGCGTTGATTACAGGATCGACTGACCGGTCTTGCCCCAGTCCGCCAGGAAGGCATCAAGCCCCTTGTCGGTTAACGGGTGCTTGACCAGGGCCTTGAAAACGTCCGCCGGCAGGGTGGCGGCGTCGGCGCCGGCGAGCGCGGCGGCCGAGACGTGGCCCGGGTTGCGCAGGCTGGCGGCCAGGACCTCGGTCTCGAAGCCGTGGATGTCGTACAGCGTCCGGATCTCTTCCAGCAGGCCGATTCCGTCGGCGCCGTGATCCTCCAGCCGGCCGACGAAGGGCGAGATGAAGGTCGCGCCGGCCTTGGCGGCCAGCATGGCCTGGGCGGCCGAGAAGCAGAGGGTGACGTTGGTCCTGACCCCCTTGTCGGCGAAGGCGCGGGTGGCGCGCAGGCCGTCCCAGGTCAGGGGCAGCTTGACCACGACGTTGGGAGCGATGGCGGCGAGCTTGTCGCCTTCCTTGACCATGGTCGCGAAATCGGTCGCCACGGCCTCGGCGGAGATGGGCCCCTCGACCAACGCGCAGATTTCGGCGATGACCTCGGCGATGTTCCGGCCCGACTTGGCGATCAGAGACGGATTGGTGGTCACGCCGTCCACCATTCCGGTGGGGACCATGTCCTTGATGACGGCGACGTCGGCGGTGTCGAGGAAGAGTTTCATGGCGGGGCTTCTACCGGAGAGGGGGCGGCGGTGAAAGTCGCATCCGTCTTGATTCCTCTGCCGGTGCCCGAGGCCTTCGACTACGAGGTTCCGGACGGGCTCGAGGTCACGCGCGGCGACCAGGTCGCCGTGCCCCTGGGGCCGCGGCTGATCCGGGGCGTGGTGACCGAGGCGCACGAGACGACCGGTTCGAACGGCGGCTCAAGGCGATCGATCATGTGCTGGAGGATCCCCGGCTGCCCGAGCGGACCGTGGATTTCGTCGAATGGGCGGCCCGGTGGACGCTGAGCGCGCCGGGAGAGATGGCGTCGGCGGCGCTGAAGGGGCTGCGCGCGCCGCGCCCCCGGCCCGAGCGGCCGGGTG
>NZ_JBNFOJ010000180.1:0-6256 GCF_057364705.1 Brevundimonas sp. CURTG3B2_SDJG | reverse complement strand
GAGCCCCGCGGAACCGGCCGAGCCGGCCACGCCGCCGAGCCAGCCCCCGGCCGGCGAGACTCCGCCGACGCCGAACTGATCCGGCGCCGGACCGGCGAAACGAAAAAGGGCGGCTCCGGAAAGGAGCCGCCCTTGCTCTTTCCCGCGGAGGGGGAGGTCAGGTCCTGCGCTTGACCAAGCCCACCAGGAACAGCAGCAGACAGGCGCCGAGGAAGGCGACCAGCAGGGTGACGAAGTTGAAGCCGCCCACCGGAATCCCCAGCAGATTGCCGGCGATGAAGCCGCCCAAAAGAGCGCCGACGACGCCGACGATGAGGTTGGTCAGCAAGCCGTGATTGCGGCCCATGACCTGTTCGGCCAGCCAACCGGCCACGATGCCGATGACGATCCACCCGATAATACCCAAGCCCATTGCGATCTCCTTCCTGAAAAGCAACGCTCGGCGAGCAAACGCCCGTCGCCGCGTCGGGTTGCGACAGAGAACGACGCTAGGCGATCCTCCCCCCTCAGGCGAGCCCGGCACGGCCCTTGCCGCGTGAGGGGCGAGCGTCCCGCTTCGGGACAGGCCGTGCACCAGGGAAACCGGGACAATGGCTTCGGATATCGACCTTCACCTCGGACGCCGCCTGCGCCGCCGCCGCCGCCTGCTGGGCCTGACCCAGCAGCAGCTGGCCGCCCAGGTCGGCATCCGCTTCCAGCAGATCCAGAAATACGAATGCGGCGCCAACCGCATCTCGGCCGCCCGGCTGTGGCAGCTGGCCGAGGCGCTGGAATCGCCGGTCAGCTATTTCTACGACGGCCTGGAGGAGGCCATCGAGCGCAAGGAGGCCGCCAGCCAGGGCGGCGAGATGTTTTCGCGCAAGGAAACCCTCGACCTGATCCAGGCCTACTACCAGCTGGACGAGAAGCCGCGCCGCCGGCTGCTGGACCTGGCCAAGTCGCTGCACACCGAGGGCGAGGCCGCCTGAGGATCCTCCGCCCGTCCGGCCGCTTGCACACGGCTGGGCGGCGGAGGCGAGTGGCTAGTGGTGAGTGGCTAGTGGCTAGTGGCTAGTGGCTAGTGGCTAGTGGCTAGTGGCTAGTGGCTAGTGAAGGTCGACCAGATCGCGCGGTAAGCGGCAAGGTCGCGCTGGCTCTCGGCCGCGCCACCCACTAGTCACTAGCCACCAGCCACCAGCCACCGATCCTGATGACCGAATTCGAACTCTTCGCCCTGGAGCTGGCCCGCGAGGCCGCGCGCGTGTCCCTGCCCTTCTTCCGGAGCGCGCTGGAGACGGTGGACAAGGGCGGGCCGGGCGCCTTCGACCCGGTGACCCAGGGCGACCGGGACGCCGAAGCCGCGATCCGACGGCTGATCGAGGCCCGCTATCCCGAGCACGGGGTGATCGGCGAGGAATACGGCGAGGACCGGCCGGACGCCGAGCACGTCTGGGTGCTGGACCCCATCGACGGCACCCGGGCCTTCATCTCGGGCCTGCCGCTGTGGACCAATCTGATCGCGCTGAGGACCGAGGGCCGCCCCGTGGTCGGGATCATCGGCCAGCCCTATCTGGGCGAAATCTTCATGGGCGGCCCGTCCGGCGCACGGCTGCTGAAGGGCGGCCGGGAGACGCTGCTGCGCATCCGGCCCTGCGAGCGACTGACCGAGGCGACGATCGCCACCACCGACCCGGCGCTGTTCACCGGAGCCGAGCTGGGCGCCTGGACCCAGGTGCGGGCCGCGGCCCGGCTGGCCCGGCTGGGCTGTGACGCCTACGCCTACGCCATGGTCGCGGCGGGGCGGATGGACCTGGTGGCCGAGAGCGGGCTGAAGGTCTGGGACTGGTCCGCCCTGGTCCCGGTGATCGAAGCCGCCGGCGGCGAGGTCACCAACTGGCGCGGCGAGGCGCCGGACGGCACGGGGCAGATCCTGGCGGTCGGGGACGTGCGCATCCGGGAGCAGGCGCTGGTGACGCTGCGACGGGCGGCGCTGTAGGTGATTAGTGGTTAGTGGTTAGTGGTTAGTGGCTGCTGGATCATGGCCGGGCGTGCGCTAACGCGACCACACGCGCCAGCCATCCACTAACCACTGATCACTGACCACTTGCCGGCGCTCAGGCCGCAGTCGGTTCCGGCGACGGGGGAGAGCCCAGATTCTCCGCCGGCAGGGCCGCAGCGGGCGACAGGTCCTCGATCGGCGAGACGTAGGCGGCCATGGCGTCGAACTCTTCCAGGAAGACGCCGCGCTTGTCGTCGGTCTCCATGATGACTTCGTGCTTCGCGCCGGGCACCTCGACGTAGCGGCCGCGGCCCAGGCGCTTGGCGGCCCATTTGTTGGTCTGTTTCCAGACCCGGTCGTCGTCGGCGGCCTGGACCACCGCCACGGGAATGCGCACGGCCTTGAGCGCCTTGGGCTTCAGCGAGCGTTCGCCGGCGTCCAGCCCGAAGGCCAGCCAGCCCCAGGTGGGGCCGCCGACGGCCAGATGCGGGCAGGCGAACAACTGCTGGCGCCACTGCTCGTAGCGGGTTTCGTCGGACGTCAGGGCGTCCTTGTCGAAGGTGTGGTCGAAGGGATCGTCGGGATTGTCCAGGACATAGTCGCCGGCCTTGCCGTGACGCAGGTTCCAGCGGACCGCCAGCTTGACCGACCACATCGAGCGCTTGCCCGTCTTGATCCGCAGCATGGGACTGGAGAGGATGGCGCCGGAGAAGCGCTCCTCGCCGTTCTCGAGCGTCATCAGGTTCAGGACGCCGCCCATGGAATGGCCGACCATGATCCAGGGTTTGGGCGCGCGGCCTTCGAAGGCGTCGAGCAGGCGGGCGTAGTCGTCCAGGAACTCCTCGACCGCGCGGGCGTGGCCCTTCAGGCGGTCGGGCAGCAGGCGGGCCGACAGGCCCTGGCCGCGCCAGTCGTGGGCCAGGACGCACCAGCCGCGGGCCAGGAAGTTGCCGACGACCTCGAAATATTTCTCGATCGGCTCTGTGCGGCCGGGGCTCAGCACCACGGTGCCGCGAGGCTTTCTGGCGACCAGGGCCGAGGGGGTCCAGAAGGCGGCCCGCAGGCGCAGGCCGCCGGCGCCCCGGAACCATTCGCCCTGCCCGCCCGGCGGCGCGGAGGCGCCCGGGACCCCCATCAGGGGCGCATTGGCGGCGTAGGCGGCGGCTCGGTTCACTCGGGTTTCCTGAATCTCAAGGTCATGCGGTCGCTCTCGCCGATCGCGTCGTACTTGGTGCGATCGAAGTTCGGATCCGGCGGCGACCCCCTTGGCGCGGTCAGGCGCAGGGGGGGCAGGGTGTCGACGCCGAACGGATGATCCTTGGTATCCCTTTCATTCGCGTTGATTTCGGAGGCGGCGACGAAGGCGAAGCCGGCTTCGGCCGCCAGCTGCCGGACGAACGCTTCCTGGACGTATCCGTTCGCGGCGGCGGGGTCCTGATCGTCCTCGGGCCCCAGGCGATGCTGCTCGACCCCCAGGACGCCGCCGGGCCGAAGGGCGGCGAAGGCGTCGGCGAACGCCTTTTCGGCGATGCCGGCGGCCATCCAGGCGTGGATGGCGCGCATGAACAGGACCAGGTCGGCCGTGCCCGCCGCGGTCACCGGCCCCGACGTCGGGCCGAAGGCCGACAGCTCGATCTGGCCGTACAGGCGCCGGTCGTTGGTGAAGCGCTCCTGGAAATTGGCCGTCAGGCGAGCTTGGGCCGGGTCGGCGCCCGGGCCCGTCTGGAAGCCCGCCGCGACATAGGTTCCGCCGCCTTCGGCCAGATAGGGCGCCAGGATCTCGGTCCACCAGCCCGAACCGGGCCAGAACTCGACCACCTTCATGCGCGGCTGCAGGCCGAAGAAGCGCAGGGTCTCCATCGGGTGGCGCGCCGCGTCGCGCGCCTTGTCCTGGACCCGCCAGGGCCCGGCGACCGCCCATTCCAGAGAACCTTTGGGGGGCCCGTCGGGAGCCGGCGGCGGCTCGGCGGTCTTTTCCTGGCGGCCGCAGGCGGCGACGCCCCAGCAAGGCCGCGGCCGCCACGCCGGACAGAACGCCGCGCCGCGACGGCGCCGAACGCCGACCCTCAGTCAGATCAATCATGCACGTCCCCCGTCGGACGGCTTCCATGCGTCGGACGCCGCCCCGGCCGGCAGGGCTTAACCCTGTTCCCCCGCGCGGTCAAAACGCCCATCGGCTCAGTCCGGCTTGCGGAATCGCAAGGTCATGCGGTCGCTTTCGCCGATGGCGTCGAACTGGGCCCGCTCCTGGTCGGTCAAAGGCGTCGAACGGTCGGTCGAATTGCCCTCGCGCGCCGCGCTGACGCGGGTCGGCGGCAGGGTCCAGACGCCGTAGGGATGGTCGTGGTCGTCCTTGGGATTGGCGTTCAGCTCGCTGCGGCCGTCCAGGACGAAGCCGGCGGCCTGGGCGGCGTGGATGACGTAGCTTTCCGACACATAGCCCTGGACGGCGGTCTGGTCGGCGTTCAGGCCCTCGGCGCTGCGGTGCTGCTCGACGGCCAGGACGCCGCCGGGCTTCAGGGCCTTGAAGAAGGCGGCCATGTAGGGCCCGGTCCGGTCGCTGCGATGCCAGTTGTGCAAGGCCCGGGCGACGACGATCATGTCGGCGGTCCCGTCCTCGACGCCCATGCCCTCCAGCGGGCGGCTGACGGCGACGTGAGCGGCGCCGGCGGCCGGCCGGCGTCGACGCCGGTCCAGAGCGGATCGTCCGGCCCGATTCGCCTAGGCCAGACCGTCTCGGGCCGACTGGCTCCGGGCGATCCGCAGCTTAACTCGGGCGAGTACATCAACGTCTGGACCGTGAACGGCCGGCGCGGGCAGCAGCTGGACGTGCGCCTGACCTCGTCGGCGTTCGATCCCTACGTCGCCATCACGGGTCCCGGTGACTTCTCGGCGTTCAACGACGACGATCCCGGGGTCGAAGGCGGTCGCGACAGCCGCCTGCTGGTCACCCTTCCGGCCGACGGCCAGTACCAGATCACCGCCACCAGCTACGCCAGCGGCGAGAGCGGCGACTACCGCTTGGCGGTGCTGGACGGCGAGGGCGCCTCGGCGCCGACGCGGCCCTCGCAGCCGTCGTCCGCCCCGGGCGAGGTCGAGATCGGACGGACGGTCGCCGGTTCGCTGAACCCGGGGGACCAGACGCTGGACAGCGGGGAGTATGTCGACACTTACCGGTTCGTCGGACGGCGCGGGCAGCGGGTGGCCGTCGAACTGACGTCGTCCGCCTTCGACGCCTACACCATTCTGCGGACGCCCTCGGGCGAGCAGTTCGACAACGACGACGGCGAGGACGGGACCAACAGCCGCCAGCAACTGATCCTGCCGGAGGACGGCGAGTACCGCGTGCAGGTGACATCGTACCGCCCGGGCGAGACGGGGTCCTACAGGTTCAGCGTGGACGCCGGTCGGGAGCCGCCGCGCCAGGCCGCGGCTCCGGGAGGGGCACGGGTCTTCGCGGTGATGGTGGGTGTCTCGGACTATGGGGATCGCCTCAACAACCTGCCGTTCACCGACGAGGACGCCGAGAAGCTGGCCGAGACGCTGCAGCGCGAAGGTTCGCTGAACGACGCCAGCGTGGTGGTGACCAATGCGGAGGCCACCGTCGATGGCGTTCGCCGAGCCTTCCAGCGGGTGGCGGCCCAGGCCGGGCCGAACGACACCTTCCTGTTCTTCTTCTCGGGCCATGGGAACCAGGCCGAGGCGGCTGTCAACAGTCTGGAACCGGATGGCAAGAGCGAATCGATCGTGCTTCAGGACGGCGAGATCAGCGACGTGGAGATGGGCCAGCTGTTCGGTTCCCTGCGCACGCGCCTGTCGCTGCTGGTGCTGGATTCCTGCTTCTCGGGCGGCTTCGCCCGCAACGTGGTCGACCGTCCGGGGGTCATGGGCCTGTTCAGCTCCGAGGAGGATCTGACCAGCGCCGTCGCCGACAAGTTCCAGGCCGGGGGATATCTGTCCCACTTCCTGCGCGAGGGCATGGCCGGGGAGGCCGACACCAACGGTGACCGTCTGGTCACCGCCGGGGAGCTGGCTACCTATCTGCGCCGCCAGTTCCGCGTCGAAGTCGAGGACGTCCAGGCGGAAACCCAGGACGGCCAGAGGAACTATCAGAACCTGGTCATCGACCGGGGCGGCGTCCAGGTGGACGACGTCATCGTGCGGTTGCCGGCGGCGCAACAATGAAAGGCAGTGTGATGAAGGTGATGGTGCGGGCCCTGGGCGGCCTGGCGATTCTGGCGGGCGTCGGCGCCGCGGCGGCCGCGACGGCGCAGTCGG
>NZ_JBNFOJ010000179.1:0-6283 GCF_057364705.1 Brevundimonas sp. CURTG3B2_SDJG | reverse complement strand
GACAGGCCGTCGTGGAGGGACGACGACGCTGGACCGCGCGGCCTTCGGACCTGGGGCTGGCGTCGGACGCGGCCGGCGACTGGGTGTCCAAGACCGTCACGGTGACGGTGTCGGTCGGGCGGCCCGGGCCGGCTAGCGGTCAGCCGGCCTCGTCGACGAAAATCAGGGGGGTGGGTGTGGCCGCGGCAGGGCGTCGGCGATCCGGCCCGCGCCGCCTTGTTCGGAACCATTGTGAAGCTTCCGCACTCTGATCGGCGACGGCTCGATGGGCTTGTTCAACCCGAAACATCCAGTCAGCCTGATTGTCCCGCAAATCCGCCTTTGAGGTTCCCATGCCGGTCAAGACCGTCGCCGAATTCGTCGCCGCCTATAAGGAAAAGGATGTCAGCACCGAAGCCTTCGAGCTGGAGAACCAGTACCTGCTGGAGATCCGGCTGAACGGCTCGGTATGGGCGAAGTCGGGCGCCATGGTGGCGCGGACCGGACAGGTGAAATTCACCCGTCAGGGCCTGATGGAGCAGGGCCTGGGCAATCTGCTGAAGAAGGCCGTCAGCGGCGAGGGCATGGTGCTGATGAAGATGGAAGGCCAGGGTCGCGTCTACCTGGCCGACACCGGCAAGAAGATCACCCTGCTGCGGCTGGACAACGACACCATCTTCGTCAACGGCAACGACGTCCTGGCGCTGGAGAACGGCGTCGACAACCAGATCACCATGATGAAACGTGTCGCCGGCATGCTGTCCGGCGGGCTGTTCAACGTGAAGCTGAGCGGGAGCGGCATCGTCGCCATCACCTCCCATTACGATCCGCTGATCCTGAAGGTGAGCGCCGCCACCGGCCCGGTCTTCACCGATCCCAACGCCACGGTGGCGTGGTCGGGAAGCCTGTCGCCGGAGATCGCCACCGACATCTCGCTGAAGACTCTGGTGGGCCGCGGATCGGGCGAGAGCATCCAGATGAAGTTCGCCGGCGAAGGCTGGGTCGTGGTGCAGCCCTACGAGGAGACCTACCTGCAGGCCAGCAGCAGCTGACGGCCGGCGCGGGCGGGGGCGGCTGGAACCTCCCCGCCCGCAGCGCCGCGCCAGGCGCCGCCGCGATCGGCTATTTCCTGCGTGCGGGCATGGTCCGGCCGTCCTGGTGCAGAACCAGACCCTCGACGGCGCCCGAGGCTCCGCGGGTGAAGGTGACCTGGGCGTCGACCTCGCTCAAGAAGAAGGCGTCGGCGGCTTCCGGATGCAGCTGGAGCGGCCCCTGGTCCGTCGCCTGGAGGATCAGCCTGCCGTCCACGACCGAGACGGTGATGGCGAAGGCCGGGGACATCTCGTAGACGCCCTCGTAGGCCCGCAGCTGTTCGGGCGCGACCGTGATCGCGCGGCGCTCGGACTGAAGGACGACGGTTTCGCCGCGGGCCAGGGCCAGCAGCGCCTCGCCGAGCTTGTCCGAGCCGACGCCGTTCAGATTGCCCAGGACGACGACCGCCAGGCGGCGGGCCGGGTCGTAGGCCATGTGGGTGTTGAAGCCCTCGATGCCCCCCGAGTGGCTGATGGTCGTGTTCCCGTCCTTCTCCACGACGAAGAGGCCGAAGGCGTATCGGTTGCGGACCGGGGTCGTGAGAAGCGCGAGCGAGGCGGGCCGCAGCAGCCGCCCGCCGAACAGTCCCTGTTCCCATTTGAGCATGTCGCGCGTGGTCGAATACAGGGCCCCCGCGCCTTGCGGGATGCTCATGTCCAGATAGTCGGCGTTGACGATCCCGGCGGCGGTTGGCGTGTATCCCGCGGCGCGACGCGGCAGGACGACGGCGTGATCGTCGTAGCCGCTGTCGCTCATGCCGAGCGGCTGTAGCAGGTTCTTCGCCACGAATTCGGCATAGGAGATTCCACTGGCCTTCTCGATGACGGCGGTCAGCAGGATGTAGCCGGAGTTGGAGTAGTTCCAGCCCTCGCCCGGCTGGAAGTCCAGCGGGCGATCGCGGAAGCGCGCGATCAGGCTGTCGGTCGTGGCCGGCAGGGTCCTGGAGGCGCTGTAGTCGTCAAAGTCGGTGAAGTTGGGAACGCCGGCGGTGTGCGCCAGCAGGTGGCGGACCGTGACCCGATCCCACGCCGCCGGCGCATCCGGAAGCCAGGTCTTCACCGGCGCGTCCAGATCGACCAGGCCGCGTTCGTTCAGAAGCAGGACGGCGACGGCTGTGAACTGCTTGGTCAGCGAGCCCAGGCGGAATTTGGTGTCGCCGTCGTTGGGAACGCTCCATTCCCGATTGGCGAAGCCGTAGCCCCGATCGAACAAGACCTCGCCGTCGCGCGCGACCAGGACGGCCCCCGAGAACTCGCCGGCGTCGGCGGCGGCCCGGGCGACCTGGTCCATGCGGTCGGAATCCTGGGCCAAGGCCGGTGCGGCGGAGAGGACGACGGCCGTCAGGCCGGCAAGCGCGAGACGCAGGCCGCGAACAGTCTTCGACATATTGAATCCCCCCGGAAGCGCGACCTTCGCGCTCTGACAGCCAGAGGCTGCACTCTGCACCGTCCGACGCTCGCCGCCACGTTAGGTTTTCGTAACGCCGTCGCCCGGCTGCTTTCCTCGTCCCGGCGAAACCGGAATCCGCCCCGTGGTGAGGAAAGGGAGGGCTAGTTCCGCTCGAGGCCGGCGATGGCCTCGGCGACAGCCTCGGCCTTCGCCTGAACGACGGCCTGGGCGTCGTAGAGGGCGCGGTTGTAGAAGAAGGGACCGATCTCGCGGGCCAGGAAGTCGACCAGCATCTCGGCCGGCAGGTCGCGCAGCTCGACGTCGAATTCGTCCCGGAAATAGGGGCGGAGCTTCGCGGCGATGGCGGCGATCTCCTCGCGGCTGAACTGGATCGGCTTCATCAGGCGACCTCCGCCAAGGCTTCCTCGGCTTCCATCCAGGCGGCCTCGGCGGCGTCCAGATCGGCCTGGGCCTTGGCCCGGGCCCGGCTGAGCCCCTCGAGCTTCTTCGGGTCATGGACCGCCGCATTGGCCAGGTCGTCGTCGAGCCGGGCGAGGTCGGCGGCCAGGGCCGTCATCTTCTCTTCGGCCTTCTTGACCGCATGGCGCAGCGTCGACGGCGAGGGGCCGGATTTCTTCTGATCCCTATCGCTCGCGGCGCGGCCGCTCGCTGCTTGAGGGGCGGCCGGGGCCGGCTCCGGGTCATGCTTCACCTGAGACGGCTTCATCCCGGCCTGCTTCGCGCGATCGAGAACGAACTTGGCGTAGTCATCCATGTCGCCGTCGAAGGGCTGGACGGTCCCGTCCGCCGCCAGCCACAGGCGGTCGGCGACCAGCTCCATCAGCGAGCGGTCGTGGGTGATCAGGATGACGGCGCCGGTGTACTCGTTCAGCGCATCCAGCAGGGCGCGGCGGCTGTCGATGTCCAGGTGGTTGGTCGGTTCGTCGAGGATCAGGATGTGGGGCGAGTCCATCGCCACCAGATTCAGCAGCAGGCGGGCGCGTTCGCCGCCGGACAGGCTGGCGACGGTCGTCTCCTGCTTCTCGAACGGCAGGCCGAACTGGGCCAGGCGCGAGCGGCGGCTGGATTCCGAGGCGTCCGGCATGGCGCGCCGGATGATCTCCAGCGGCGTGTCGGTCGGGTCCATCGCCTCGATCTGGTGCTGGTGGAACCAGCCCACGCGCATCTTGCCGTCGCGATGGAACTCGCCGGTCTCGACCGTCAGGGCCTTGGCGATGAGTTTGGCGAAGGTCGACTTGCCCGCGCCGTTGACGCCCAGCAGGCCGATGCGGTCATCCAGGTCCATGCGCAGGTTGAGATTGCGCAGGATGGGCTTGCCGGGCTCGTAGCCGACGTTGGCGCGCTCAAGCCGGATCAACGGCGGGGGCAGGGGGCGTTCCGGCGAGGGCAGGACGAAGGGGGCGACGCGCTCTTCGGGCGGCAGCTCGATCCGCTCCATCTTCTCCAGCTTCTTGACGCGCGACTGGGCCTGAGCCGCCTTGGAGGCCTTGGCCTTGAAGCGGTCGACGAACTTCTGAAGGTGGGCGCGTTCGGCTTCCTGCTTGGCCTGGGAGGCGGCCATCAGGCGCAGCTTCTCGGCGCGGGTCTTTTCGAAGGTGTCGTAGTTGCCGGTGTAGAGGTCCAGCTTGCGGTTGGAGAGGTGCAGGATGTGGGTGCAGACCTCGTTCAGCATCTCGCGGTCGTGCGAGATGATCAGGGCCGTCGCCGGATATTTCTTCAACCGAGCTTCAAGCCACAGCGCGCCCTCCAGGTCGAGGTAGTTGGTCGGTTCGTCGAGCAGCAGCATGTCGGGCTCGGCGAACAGGGCCGCGGCCAGGGCGACGCGCATCCGCCAGCCGCCCGAGAAGTGCGACATGGGACGATGGATGTCCTCCTGGCTGAAGCCCAGGCCGACGAGAATCTCCGAAGCGCGCGCGGGGGCGGCGTCGGCGTCGATCTCGATCAGGCGGCCCCAGATCTCGCCCATCTCCTCGGGCTCGGCGGTCTCGAGCCGGGTCAGGAGGTCATGGCGCTCGGTGTCGGCCTCCAGGATGGTCTCCAGCACGCTGACGGGCGTAGCGGGATGCTCCTGGTCGACCGAGCCGATGCGCGCTGTCTTGGGCAGGCTGACTTCGTCGCCGCCGGCGACCAGCTCGCCCAGGATCACCTTGAACAGGGTGGACTTGCCGATGCCGTTGCGGCCGACCAGACCGACCTTGGCGCCGGGCGGCAGGCTGACGGAGGCGTCGTCGAGGAACGAGCGGCCCCAGGCGTTGAGGGTCAGGCGGTTGATCTGCAGCATGGTCTGGCGGGCTCGAACTCGACCGTCCCTGAAGCAGCGAGCGGCCGCGCCGCGAGCGTTAGGGACGCCTTGGAAACACTGGAGGGCGCGTCTATAAGCCCGCGACCTTCAATCTCCCAACTAGAAGTCACTCCCATGACCGAACGCACCTTCTCGATCATCAAGCCCGACGCCACGCGCCGCAACCTGACTGGCGCGATCAACGCCGTGATCGAGGGCGCCGGCCTGCGCATCGTCGGCCAGCGCCGCGTCAAGCTGACGACCGAGCAAGCTCAGAAATTCTACGCCGTGCACGCAGAGCGCCCGTTCTACGGCGAGCTGGTGTCGCAGATGACGGCCGAGCCGGTCGTCGTCCAGGTGCTGGAAGGCCCGAACGCCGTCGCCGCCTACCGCGAAGTCATGGGCGCCACCAATCCGGAACAGGCCGCCGAGGGCACCATCCGCAAACAGTTCGCCCTGTCGATCGGCGAAAACTCGGTTCACGGCTCGGACTCGCTGGACAACGCCAAGATCGAGATCGAGCAGTTCTTCACGGACGACCAGATCGTCGGCTGATCGAAGCTTCCTTCGATGACCCCCGCGGCGGCCGGATCGTGACGATCCGGCCGTTGTCATGTCAGGCTGCCGCCGAAGGGCGAGTCGCATGAAGGAATATGGCCACAGGGGTGTGATGCTGGCCGCCGGCCTTTCGGCCCTGGCGGGTTTCGTCGACGCCGTGGGCTTCATGACGCTGGGCGGGTTCTTCGTCTCGTTCATGAGCGGCAACCTGACGCGGCTGGGCGTAGCCGTGGCCACGGGACGGGTGGAGCAGGCGGGCGTGGCCGCCGGGATCATCCTGCTGTTCGTCATCGGCGTGGTCGCCGGGGCCCTGGTCGCGCGCCGGGTCGGCGAGGAGCGCCGGTCGGCCGTGCTGGCCTGCGAGGCGGGCCTGCTGCTGATCGCCGCGGGGCTGTGCACGAGGGGATGGACCTTGCCGGGGATGGCGGCGGTCGTGTTGGCGATGGGGGTGGAGAACGCCGTCTTCCAGCGCAAGGGCGATGTCGGTGTGGGCCTGACCTACATGACCGGCACCCTGGTGCGCATGGGCCAGCGGATCGCGACGGCCCTGACCGGCGGGCCGAAATGGGAGTGGGTTCCCTTCCTGCTCCTGTGGGTCGGTCTGGCCGCGGGCGGAGCGCTCGGGGCGTTGGGCTATCTGCGATGGGGCGTTTCGGTTCTGTGGCCGGCGGCGGCCGTCGCGGCGGGGCTGGCCGTGGCCGTGAGAGTGGCGGAGGCGCGCACGGAACGGGCCTGAGGGCCGGACGTTCATCGTCGGACCTCAATTCTCCGGAGGACCAACGATGAAAACCGCGATCCTTCTCACCGCCGCCGCCGCATCGCTGACCCTGCTGGCGGCCTGCGGGACCACCGTGGAGCAGCGCGCGGCGACCGGCGCGATCGGTGGCGCGGTGGCTGGCCAAGCCATCGGCGGCGACACCGGATCGACGGTCGCCGGCGCGCGATGGTCGCGGTCGCGGGCGC
>NZ_JBNFOJ010000178.1:0-6288 GCF_057364705.1 Brevundimonas sp. CURTG3B2_SDJG | reverse complement strand
CGGCCTCGGACAAGGACGACCGCCGCGCGGATCCCCGCCTTCTCGCGCACCGCCCGTAGCAGTTCGGCCCAGTTGCGGAACCCGTGCTCGCGCGCCAGCCGCGCCTGCGCCCCGGCCAGCTTCAGGCCCTCGCTCGCAGCCATGCGTTTGGCCAGCTTGCGCAGGCGCTCTTCGGACGGATGCGCCGGCAGGGCGCGCGACGGCGGTTGATGATCGGACATGGCGAAACCCTTCCCTCGCGCCCGCGTCCGCTGGTCGGGCAGGAAAAGGTCTGCGGGAATGCAGCCGTGTCAGGAGGCGGGCTCGGCCTTTCCGCGGACGGGCGGCCGCCTCGAACGGCCTGTCCGGACGATAGGCCGGCTTCGACCGGGCCGCAACGTCGACGCCCGTCAGGTCCCGAGGGTTTGACTCTCCCGCCGCGCCCGAGCCTGATCGAGCGTCCCGCGGAGCCCGCCAATGCGCATCCTGATCGCCGCCCTCTCGCTCGCCCTCGCGGCGCTTCCGGCCGCCGCCCGGAGTTCAGCTCAGGCCCCCGCGTCCGATCCCGACGGCGGCGGATGGATGCTGCTGCAGTACTTCTATCCAGGCCCGACCCTGGGGCGGGGCCTCGACTACTGGATCTCCGCCCGCGACTACGGCTCAGGCCCTGGGCCGAACGGCGTGGTGCGCGTCCGGATGGTCCAGCCGAGCCAGTACGACGACGCCCTCCAGCCCGGTCACCTTATCGACGTCGTACGCGACATCGATTGCGCGGGGCGCCGGGAACGCATCGTCGACAACGGAACACCGGGCGACTGGGAAATTCTTCCGGACTTCGTGCCCGGGTCCCAGACCGTCTTCTCGCTCTGCTCGCCCGCCTACATGGCTTCTCGCGAGCGGCAGCCCGACCTGGCCGCGGCCCTGGCGCGCAGCCGCGAACTGGAGCGCCTGCATCGGGCCAAGGAGGCCGCGGGCCACTACTGAAGATCAGGCCCGCTCCAGCGCCCGCCAGCCGATGTCGGTGCGGAAGAAGCCGCCCGGCCAGTCGATCTTCTTGATCGCCGCATAGGCCCGCTCCCGGGCCTGCGCGATGTCCTTGCCCCGCGCGCAGACGTTCAGCACCCGCCCCCCGGCGGCCACCAGCTGTC
Organism: Brevundimonas sp. CURTG3B2_SDJG; assembly: GCF_057364705.1. Classification (NCBI taxonomy): domain Bacteria; kingdom Pseudomonadati; phylum Pseudomonadota; class Alphaproteobacteria; order Caulobacterales; family Caulobacteraceae; genus Brevundimonas; species Brevundimonas sp. CURTG3B2_SDJG. The sequence goes on along the minus strand of NZ_JBNFOJ010000178.1, from coordinate 5,161 downwards.
CGTCGTCCTGGCGCCGCGTTCCGGCGTGGAAGACCTGCACATGCGGGCCGAAGTCCTGCTCGGCGCCGCGGATGATCGACCCCTCGACGGGGCTGTCCGGATAGCCCTGGGCCGCCATCACCACGCAGATCACCGTCTCGGGCCGGAACTCGGGCATCGGCGCCCGGGTCAGGTCGCCCCGCGCGCAGGCCAGCAGCATCGGCACGATGTCGCCCTCCAGCCGCATCATCAGCACCTGGCATTCCGGATCGCCGAAGCGGGCGTTGAACTCCACCACCTTGGGCCCCTCGTCGGTGGCCATCAGCCCGGCGTACAGGACCCCACGATAAGGCGCGCCCTCGGCCGCCATCCCCGCCAGCGTCGGCCGCACCACCAGCCGTTCCGCCGCCTCGACCAGCTCGGGCGTGAACACCGGCGCCGGCGAATAGCTCCCCATCCCGCCGGTATTGGGACCCAGATCGCCGTCGTAGGCGCGCTTGTGGTCCTGGGCCCCGCCCAGCAGCACGGCGTTGCGCCCGTCGCACAGGGCGAACAGCGAACCCTCCTCGCCGGCCATGAACTCCTCGATCACGACCCGCGCCCCGGCCTGGCCGAAACGCCCGCCCAGCATCCACTCGATCTCGGTCTCGGCCTGCCGCTTGGTCTCGGCGATGGCCACGCCCTTGCCGGCCGCCAGCCCGTCCGCCTTGATCACATAGGGCGGCTTGAACACCGTCAGCGCCTGCCGCGCCTCGTGCAGCCGCTCGTAGACCCCGAAACCGGCTGTCGGAATCTCGTGGCGCTCCATGAAGGCCTTGGAGAAAGCCTTGGAGGTCTCCAGCTGGGCCGCCTTGGCGGTCGGGCCGAAACAGGGGCGCCCGCCGCGTGCAGCCGATCGGCCAGGCCTTTCTCCAGCGCGCTCTCGGGACCCACGACCACCAGGTCGGCGCGGATCTCGCGCGCCAGGGCGGCCAGCTGGTCGGCGTCGGTGACCTTCACGGCGCGCAGTTCGCCCAGTTTCTCCATGCCCGGATTGCCGGGCGCGATGACCAGCCGCTTGACCAGCGGCGACTGGGCGATCTTCCACGCCAGGGCGTGCTCGCGCCCGCCCGATCCGACCAGCAGGATGTTCATGCCTCGCGCAATGACCGCCCGGGCGCGGCGGGTCAAGACACCGCCGGACATTGACGGCCGCTCGGGGTCGCGTATCGATGCTCCGCCGCTGGGGAGAAGACCGATGATCGGCATGCTGTCGTTGCTTCTCGCCCTGGCCGGCCCGGCCCAGGACTCGCCGGGTCCGCTCGCCCGCCGATACGTCGAGGGCGAACGGTTCGCCTATCGCCTGGCGCAGACCGAGACCCGCAACGGCCAGACCTCGACCGCCGTCGCCCGCAGCGAACACCTCGTCGCCACCGACACCGCCGGCCGGCTGGCCGAGACGATCCGCTGGACCGAATTGAGCGAGGGCGGCGAGGCGCACGACGCCGAGGCCCTCGCGGTGCCGTCCTACGTCGCTTCGCTCCTGCCCGGCGGAACCCTCGACGCCCCGCGTCCCGCCGGCTCGGTGGCCATGACCGGCATGACCACCGACCTGCTGACCTTCTACGTCGCCGTCAGCCCGGCCCTGGGCGGCGATCGTCTGTCCGAAGTCGGCCAAACCCACGCCGCGCCAGACCTGCTGATCGGCGAGTTCGCCGACGGCCAGACGATTCTCGCGGGCAAGGACTGCACCCGCGCCGTCGCCCGGCTGACCGAACTGACGCCGGCCCGCGCCGTGGTCGTCACCCGCTTCGAGCCGCCCGTTGAATCCTGCCTCGGCCTGGCGCCGCCCCCCTCCGGCCCGCCGGCCAACTTCCACATGGTCCGCAAGGTCGGCGACCGATACCTCGAGCTGACCGGGACCGAGCGCTTCGAGACCGTGACGGTCCTGGATCCGGCGACCGGGATCATCGTCTCCGGGACCATGGTCAACGCCCTGGACCTCGCCGGCCGCATCTGCGCCGACGCGGCGTTGACGGCCTGCGACCCGGTTCCGCCGGTCTCGCGCGAACGTCGCCTGGAGCTGACCCTGGAGCGCTAGCTCAGCATTGCCGAGACCACATAGACCAGCGCCCCCAGCATCAGGATCCCGCCCAGCACCACCCATGGGCTGACCGCCGGCGCATTGCTGCGCCGCTCCATCTCGCGCTCGCGCGGATCCTGATCGGCGGGGTCGGTGTCGGGCGGATCGGCCATGAAAGGGCGAACGGGCGGCTCGCGGGGCTGTTCCTGCGGTAGCGCCGTCTGCTCAGGACGTATATACGTTGTTCATACGATCTTGGAGGCCGCCATGCCCAAGGAAGCCGTCTTCACCCTCAAGCTCGAGCCCGAGCTTCGGGAGGCCTTCTTGGCCGAAGCCGAGGCCACCCATCGGCCAGCCTCCCAGGTAGTGCGCGAGCTGATGCGCGAGTTCGTCCACCGCCAGCGGGCCGCTCGCGATCACGACGCCTTCCTCCGGCGGAAGATCGAGGCGGCGCGAGCGGAAATCCGCCTGAACGCCGGCCGCTCCAATGAAGATGTCGAGGCCGAGTTCGCCGCCCGGCGTCGCGCGGTCCAGGCTGACGGATGAAGGTTCCCTGGACGCGCGCGGCGCTCGCCGACCGCGACGCGATCTGGACCTATGTGGTCGCCCGCGATCCCTTGGCCGCGGTTCGTCTGGATCGGCTCTTCTCCGACGCCGCCCGGCGCCTCGCGGATTTCCCCGAGGTCGGACGTCCAGGCGTCGCGCCTGGAACCCACGAACTGATCCCGCACGAGACCTACCGGCTGGTCTATTCTGTCGAAGAATCGGTGGTGTGGGTGCTGGCCTTGGTGCATGCCGCTCGGCAATGGCCGCCGCTGGCTGCCGGGGAAGGCGAAGAATGACCGACGACTCCTACGTCTTCGAGGGCCCGGCCGACGAGCCGGCGGCCCCGCGCGACAACAATCCGCCCCTGTCGATCTCGGAGCTGTCGTTCGCGCTGAAGCGCACCCTCGAGGACCGCTTCGGCCACGTCCGGCTGCGCGGCGAAATCTCCAAGGTGAACCACCACGCTTCGGGCCACGTCTATCTGACCCTCAAGGACGACAAGGCCGCGATCGACGGCGTGGTCTGGAAGGGATCGGTCCGCGGCCTGGGCGTCCGGCCCGAGACGGGGCTCGAGGTCATCGTCACCGGCAAGATCACCAGCTATCCGGCCCGCTCCTCCTACCAGATCGTCATCGAGACCATGGAGGCCGCCGGCGCCGGAGCCCTGCTCGCCCAGCTGGAGCGGCTGAAGGCCAAATTGGCCGGCGAGGGCCTGTTCGAACCCTCGCGCAAGCGGCCCATCCCCACCTTCCCCGCCGTCGTCGGCGTGATCACCAGCCCGACCGGCGCGGTCATCCGCGACATCCTTCACCGCATCGCCGAGCGCTGGCCCTGCCGCGTCATCGTCTGGCCGGTGGTGGTCCAGGGCGACGCCGCCTGCGGCCAGGTCTCCAACGCCATCCGCGGTTTCGACGCGATGACGCCGGACGGCCCGATCCCTCGCCCCGACGTGGTCATCGTCGCCCGCGGCGGCGGCTCGGTCGAAGACCTCTGGTGCTTCAATGACGAGGGCCTGGCCCGCACCGTCGCCGCCGCCTCCATCCCGATCATCTCGGCGGTCGGGCACGAGACCGACACCACCCTGATCGATTTCGTCTCGGACCGCCGCGCGCCCACGCCCACCGGCGCCGCCGAGATCGCCACCCCCGTCCTGGCGGACCTGCAGTACGTCGTCGCCGACTTCGAGCGCGCCTGGCCCGCGCCGGCGGCCGCATCCTGGAGGACTGCCCCGCCGTGCTCGATCCCGCCGCCAGCCTGCTGGGGCTCGCCCAGGAGGCCTGGCTGGCCGAGGGCCTGGCCCGGGACCACGCGCTCTGGACCCTCTTGGCCCAGCAGACCCTGTTCTCGCGCCTGGTCCTGCCCGGCGGACCGCAGGCCCGCTATTCGGACATCTGGGACGGCTATCCCGCCAGCCGGGCCCGCGTCCTGGCGGCGCTGAAGACCGTCGCCAATCCCGTGGTGCTGGGCGGCGACGTGCATTCGTTCTGGATCAACGACGTGGCCGAAGGCGGCCAGGGCGAAGGGCCGCCGTCGCGACCGAGATCGTCACCAGCTGCCTGGCGTCCCGCAACGGTCCCGAGGCCCTGTTCGGTCCTGCCCGGGCGCTGAACCCCCACATCCGCCACCTGGACAACGCCCACTCCGGCTACGTCCTGCTCGACCTGGACCGCACGCGGCTGACCGCCGACCTGCGCGCGGTCGACGACCTGACCGACCCGGCCAGTGCCTGCCGCAGCGTCGGCCGCTTCGCCGTCGAGGCGGGCCGCCCGGGAGCCCGGCCCCTGGCGGCGCGGGCATGACGCATTTCGGTGACCTGCCGGTGCTATCGGTCCGGCTGATGCTCCGCAAAGCGCCGCCGCTCGAATCCGTCGAAATCTTCGTCGCGGCGCCCGCGGCGAGAGCTTCCGCGGCGTAGCGCGTCGCCTGGCGCTCAGCCCCTCGGCGGTCAGCCGGCGCATCGCCTCGCTGGAAGCCTTCCTGGGCGTCGGCCTGTTCGACCGGTCCGGCCCCCTGCCGGTCCTCAGCACCGCGGGGCGCCGCTACCTGACCCTGATCGAGCCCGCTCTGCTGTCGATCATGGAGGCGTCGGACCTTCTGGCCGACCAGACCGCCGGCCGCCTGCGGGTCGCGACGTCGCATTCCTTCGCCGCCGCCTGGCTGCTGCCCCGCCTGCCCGCCCTGCAGCGCGAAGCCGACATCGACGTCGAACTGGTCATGACCCGGGACTTCGAGGCGCTGCGTTCAGGCGAGGCCCAGATCGGCATCTGGGGCGCCAAGCCCGCGCCCGACGACCTGATCGCCGAGACCCTGTTCGAGGTCACGGCCGTCCCGGTCTGCGCGCCCCGCCTGGCCGACGGCCGGTCCCCGCCCGTCGGCGACCGCCTGGACGGCTATCCGCTGGTCACGGTGCGGCACCCGCCGAACCTGTGGGACGGCTGGCTGACCCGGCGAGCCCCGCCAGGTGCGCACCTACGACACCCTGCACATGATGTACCGAGCGGCGCGGCGCGGGCTCGGCGTCGCCCTGGCCGTGCCGCTGCTGGCCGAGTCCCTTCCTCGCCGACGGCCGCCTGC